>DATHGD010000049.1:0-7254 GCA_035317765.1 Saccharimonadales bacterium (SeqCode)
GCTCGCCTTGGTCTCAGCGTTCGCCGCCCTTCATAAAAATCACTCGCAACCGGCGCCATCTGAAACATACCTTTACTCCCCCAAACCTCAACAACCGTCACACTCTGCGTACCCCACTCGCTCACCCCAACCAACCGAAACATCACCTATATCAAACGGTAGCTACACCGAACTTACTTCAATCAGCCGCTCCCAGGCAGCGCCTGCGGCCCAATACGCAAACGCGTTTCGACCTCCTTCGGGCAAAGCAGCCTCGCCTAACCATGCGCCAGTTTATTCGTCCCCGCTTGAAACGCATTCCTCGCCAGTAGCAGCCCATAGCGCCGAAACAACGCCCGTCACCCGTAAAATTGAGCATATGCCGCTTCATACTCTACTCGCCATGGCCGAAACAATTCCAATAGGGTACGGGCAGCGCCTGCGTAAAGCGTACGAAAAGGGCCAAATCGATAAAGAGGGTTTGATAAAAATTCTTAAATCCCGTTCTAAAAATAAAGACTATATCAAAGAATATCGCCAACAGGTAACGCGCCGCAAAAACCTCGTAGCAGCCTCGCCCGAGTTTCTAAAATCTACCCCCACCACCAACACCTCGCCCACCGATTCTGCAGACAGTCACGTATCTGGCGCCACTCCCCAAGAACCAAAAATAATGCCATTCTTGCCAAGTGATCTTCAAGATGCCCTCTCAAGCACTCCCACCCCGCCGCCTGTCACAGGCTTTAACAATCCGCCGCCCGCCTCGATTCCTTGGCTACTCATTATTGGTATAACCGTACTCGTTTTGGGAGCCGGCATATTAATTTTCTTTCTCGTATTAGGCTAGCGAGTTGTAGGCAAGCACCGTACAATACAAATAAGCATAAACGAGGGTAGCATGAAAAAAATCATCGAAACAACCGGCCTCACTAAACTATATGGCCAAGCCGCGGCGCTCGACCATCTTGATATTACTGTTTATGAAGGTGAAATTTTAGGATACCTTGGACCAAACGGCGCCGGCAAGACAACAACGATCCGGTTGCTTTTAGGGCTCATTAAACCAACTTCTGGTTCGGCAACAATACTAGGCAAAGAGGTGCAACACAATGCCGCCGAACTTCATAAAGAAATCGCCTACGTTCCAGGAGAGACAAGCTTCTGGCCCACCATGACCGGCGCCGAAACACTTCGTTTTCTTGGCACTATTCATGACTCTACCGACAAAGAATACGAGGCAGAACTTATAAAAAAGTTCGAGTTCGATGTTGCTAAAAAGGTACGTAGCTATTCAAAAGGGAACCGCCAAAAAATCGCACTCATCGCTGCGCTTGCCTCCCGCGCCAAGCTGCTTATTTTTGACGAACCAACCAGCGGGCTCGACCCCGTTATGGCAAAAGTATTCCGCAATGAAGTATTGAGCGCCAAGGCAAATGGCCAAACCGTCTTTTTGTCTTCGCACATGCTCGAAGAGGTCGAAGAGCTTTGCGACCGCGTGGCGGTGCTTCGCCGCGGAAAGCTCGTTGAGCTGGGTACACTCGATACATTGCGTCACCTTTCGGCCGTTACCGTAGAGGCCACCTTTTCGTCCACACCACCAGACGTGTCAAAGCTAAAACATGTCAGCGATATCGAAGTTCACGATCATCACCTTCGCTGCAATGTTAATGGTTCTATTGACGAGTTACTGGCGGTAGTTGCCAAAGCAAAACCGCTCAGCTTTCTTAGTCGTAAACCATCGCTTGAAGAGCTGTTTCTTGCCCTCTATGACGGAGACAGCAATGAGTCACGCTAACACTTCACCCACCAAGGCACTCGTTTTATTCGGCATCAAACAAACCCTGAAGGGCGGCCTTATTTTAGGATTTCTGGTTGGTCTTTTGGTTTCGGTGCAGGGTCTTGGCTACGCCGCTTCGTATCCGGACCAAAAATCCCGCGACCAATTTGCCGCTTCACTCGCATCCGCACCAGGCCTTGGCATTTTATACGGCGAGGCCAAAAATATGGCGACACCAGCCAGCTATACGGTCTACCGGGCCGTGGCAGTTGTAGGACTTATTGCCGCCGTTTGGGGCCTCATGACAAGCACGCGCCTGCTTCGCGGCCAAGAGGAGGATGGCCACTGGGAAACAATAACCTCTGGTAACACCACTCCCCGCAAAGCATCGCTCGCCATTCTCGCAGGCTATAGCGTGTCGATATTCATTGCGTTTCTCATTACTACTGTCATGACGGCAGCTATGGGGCTATCACCGGATGTATCACTAACGCTTGGTACAAGTGCTTTAATCGCATTGGCTATTTTTCTACCGGCACTCCTTTTTACTGCAGTCGGTCTATTAGTCAGCCAGCTTTCATTTTCGCGGCGGCGCGCGCTTTTGTATGGGCTAGTGCCGCTACTCGCACTATTTACTATTCGATCAATCGCCAACACCGTAAGTGACCTCTATTTTCTTAAACAATTAACGCCTTTTGGCTGGACCGACATGATCAGCCCGGTTATCGACCCACAACTACAATGGATTTTACCGTTTGCTATATTCATACCCGTTATCGCCTTCATCGGCGCCTATTTAGTAGGCAAGCGCGACCTCGGTGAAGCGCTTTTGCCTGAACGAACCACCGTAAAATCACACTTCTTTTTACTGAAAAATCCATTTCAGCTAACCATCAGGCAAAATGCCAGCTCGTACCTTTTTTGGGCAATTGGCATCGTACTCATGAGTATTATCATTGCAACCGTCACAAATGTTGCTTCTGACGCTGTTGCCGATTCGCCCGCCTTGACTAAATCTGTTACGCAACTGGGCGGCTCCCCAGAAGATCTAAAAATAGCCTTTATTGGTGCCGGCATGATATTCGTTGTGATTGCATTGCTTATCATGGCGGCCGTAAGCCTTGCCAGTGTGCGTAAAGATGAAGCTAAAAACTACCTGGACAATCTGCTGGTTCAGCCCATTCATCGAAGTTCATGGCTCATTATGCGGCTGATTATTATAGCCGTTGCCTTCGTTGGTAGTATGCTTCTGTCAACCTTTGTCACTTGGCTTGTCGCGCATGGTCAAGGTATTTCTATCGACCTTGGTACTTTCCTGCTTGTTAGCCTTGCACTTGTTGGACCGGTTGTTTTTACCCTCGGTATAGGAACGTTGCTGTATGGATTGTGGCCGCGACTGGCGGCAGTTGGGATGTATATCGTACTCGGATGGTCATTTTTGGTTGACCTCATTGGTTCGGTCATCACGCTCAATGATTTCGTTGTCAATACATCACTTTTTCACTACATGTCTCTATCGCCCGCTACGCTACCCGATTGGATGACATTCAGCTGGTTAACAGGACTTGGCCTTCTCATGATGGCGATTGGCATCATAGCATTTACAAAACGTGATATTACCGCCGAATAAAGAATTTGCTATACTAGTGTTATGACAGAAAAACGCACCGAAGAATTTACCGTAAATGGCGAAGAACTACTAGGCAAGGTGAAATCACTTGTCAACGAAGGCAACATTCGCCGCATTATCATTAAAGATGAGGCCGGCAAGGTACTCGTAGAGCTACCTCTTACTATAGGCGTTGTTGGCGTATTGCTTGCCCCTGTGCTTGCTGCAGTCGGCGCTATTGCCGCGCTGGTAACAAAATGTACAATTGTGGTTGAGCGACGCGAAAGCTAATAATCGAGTGCATCTAGGCGCTTGCCATACTGCCAAGTTTGGCTTTTTGACGACAGACTTCGGTATGGAAAAGAAGATCGGGATTTTGCTTACAGTTAAGGCAAATTAACACTAGATCGTTACAGTTTGCCCACGCACAATTTTCGTAATTATTTGTTGGCCCATTGCAGTGCGTGCATTCGCCTACTACAGCCGTATGATCGCTAAAGTCAACCTTCATGCGATCGTCAAATACATGCAGGCTCCCTTCCCAAAGCCCATCATCGCCATAGCTTTCGCCGTACTTTACAATGCCACCGTCAATTTGGTATACCTCTTTAAAGCCACGATTTTTCATAAGACTGCTTAAAATTTCGCAGCGGATGCCACCCGTACAATAGGTAACGATCGGCTTGTCTTTAATGTCATCGTACTTGCCGCTTTCGAGCTCTTTAATAAAATCTCGACTGGTTCGTGTATCGGGCACTACGGCGTTTTTAAATTTGCCAATTTTTGCTTCAAACGCATTGCGTCCGTCAAAAAACACCACGTCATCACCACGCTCCTGCACCAGTTTATTCACTTCTTTTGGTTTTAGGTGTTTACCGCCACCGACCACACCGTGTTCGTCAACTTTTAGTTCATCGGCCGCATTAAACGCCACAATTTCGTTCTTTACTTTCACGCGTAGGCGCGGAAAATCTTCGCGACCACCTTCACTCCATTTAAATACCGTTCCTTTAAGACCTTCAAATTCTTTGCTGGCCTTAATGTATTTTTTAAGGTCATCAATATCACCGCCAACCGTACCGTTGAGTCCGTGTTTAGAAATAATAATCCGCCCACGCAAATCAAGGCTCTCACAGAGCGTCTTTTGCCATAATTTCATCGTGACTGGGTCACTTATAGGCGTAAATTTATAATAAAGCAGTATTTTTTGCATTTTGTCTGTACTATTATATCATTTTTTGCTCAAAAAACGCCTACTATACACTTGTGCGGCGCCTATTGGCTTGTTATACTAAAGTAACTATGATCACTCGCTGATCCTCTATCCGTATACGTTCGGACGTGCCGAACCGCTAGCGAGACAATGACACACTCAAACAAGCTAAGGAGCTTTATGCAACAACGCACCATTAAATTACTGTGGAATACCGCAATGCGCTATCCGGTTCGCACCCTACTTATGGTTATCGGTTCGGCAGTCACGACTATCATTGGTTCTTTTGTTGGCCCTTATATTATTTCTTTGCTATTAAACCAATTACAGGCAGGGTCCATTACTATAGAGGGAGCACTACCCCTTATTGTCATATATGCTCTTACCGAACTATACGGACAAGTTATAGGTTGGCGTCTGAATCTGTACTTTTTATGGACGATGGAAACCACTGCTCAGCGCGATCTTTATTCACGTATTTTTTCAAATCTTACTGCCCAAAGTCTCGCATTCCATTCCGATCGTTTTGGCGGGGCACTTGTGTCGCAAACTACCAAACTCGTGGGTGCGTTTGAACGATTTTGGGATACAATCGTCTTTCAAATTATCCCAGCTGTGGCAAGCATAATTGCAGCCATTATCATACTGAGCTTTATGTTCTGGCAGTATGCTATCTTCCTCGCGATAGTCTCTACTATTTTTGGCTTTACAGTGTTTTACGGCTCGAAGTTTCTGGCAGTGCGCAATAAAGAGGAGTCTCAGGCCAGTACTGCTACTAACGCCTACGTTGCCGATGCCGTCACGAATGTCATGACTATCAAGTCGCACGGACAAGAAGATGTGGAGCTAGAGGCGCTTATTGACAAAGCAACCACCTTGCGAGAAAAAAGTCTTGCATCAATGCGCGGTTTTTTGTCGGTAAGCTCCGGCTATTCGTCAATCATTATGATTCTTAATGTCGCTGCGCTCGTTAGTGCTATTTGGGCCTCGGAGCACAACGTTATTTCAATTGGCGCCGTGTATCTAAGTATCACCTATACATTCACCGTTGGCCGCCAGTTATGGGAAATGAATAATATTATGCGTAACTACAACCGTATTATGGGTGATGCTCATGATATGACTGAAATTCTGGCACTAGAGCCCACTGTTGTAGATCGAAGTACTGCCGAACTTCAAGTACCCAAGGGCGCAATTGTATTTCAAGATGTCGTGTTTGCCCACGAGAAAGGCGCCGAAAAGCTATTTGACAGGTTTTCTCTTACGGTCAAACCCGGCGAGCGAATTGGGCTTGTCGGCCATTCCGGATCGGGTAAAACAACACTCACCAGATTGCTGCTTCGTTTTTCGGACATAGAACAAGGTAACATTACCATTGACGGACAAAATATTGCCGATGTTTCTCAAACCTCACTACGAAAAAACATTGCCTACGTTGCTCAAGAGCCGATGTTATTTCACCGTTCACTTCGGCATAACATTGCCTACGGCAGACCCAATGCAACCGACAAACAAATTCTCGAAGCTGCCCGCCAAGCAAACGCAACTGAGTTCATCGACAAGCTTCCCGGCGGACTCGACACGATGGTTGGCGAACGCGGAGTGAAGCTCAGCGGCGGACAGCGACAGCGTATTGCTATTGCCCGGGCGATTCTCAAAGATGCACCGATACTCGTGCTCGATGAAGCTACCTCAGCACTCGATAGCGAGAGTGAAAAACTCATTCAGGATGCGCTGAGCAAGCTCATGCAAGGCCGCACAAGCATTGTTATTGCTCACCGGCTTTCAACCATTGCAAAACTTGATAGAATACTTGTTCTTGAGGACGGTGCAATTACCGAGCAAGGTTCACACGCCGACTTATTGAAACAAAAAGGTACCTACGCAAAACTATGGGCCCACCAATCGGGCGGATTTATTGACGACTAACAACAGGAGAATACTTTGAACTCAAATAGAAATACAATCAAACTATACTGGCAACAAATTCGCCTTCATAAAACGAGCTTTTTTATCGCGCTCTTTTTCATTCCGCTTGGCGCGCTATGTATTGATACGCTTTTGCCATACTTTTTCAGCCAAGCAATCGGCGGACTTGCCACGCGCAATGAAGCTGGCATATGGACCGCTCTTATTCTCGCCATTGCCGCTGGTTCTACTGGTGCCCTGCTCAACCTTGTAGGGTTTCAAGCACTAGTACGACACGAGGGAAGCATTCGTAGAAACCTTATAAATAATACGTTCAAGCGGCTCATACAAAAAGACATGCGCTTTTTCGTCAATGCAAAGGTAGGCGGTCTCACCAGTAAGTTTATTGACTTCGTCCGAAGCGAAATGACACTCCAGGACCTGCTTATTATTAGAACGCTTGGGTTCATACTCTCTGTTGGTGTTGGCCTTACTATCGTTGCTATGCAGTCATGGCTCCTTGCGCTTATTATTATCTTCCTCATTGCCGTGCTTATTATTCAGGTTCGCTGGAGCATTAAAAAGCGCGCGCCATGGCGTCATGAGCGCAAAGAACTAGTCAGCGACATTAATGGAACAATTGCCGATGCCGTAACCAACAACCTGGTCGTAAAAACATTTGCCGGCGAACAGCAGGAAATTGACGCCCTTGCCAAGAAAAACGAACGCTTTAAGTTTATTTGGCAAAAAGATATTGGATTTGTCAGC
>DATHGD010000050.1:0-2467 GCA_035317765.1 Saccharimonadales bacterium (SeqCode)
CAATCGACAATCAACCCGGGGCAACGCTCCTTTCACGGACACATTTGCCCAAAAACGCAGTATTGGTATTTGGCGGCGAAGGCCCTGGTCTTAGCAAGGAAATGGTAGCTGCCTCTAAGCGGATGGTTGCCATTGAACAGCTGGGCAGTACCCGCTCGGTGAATGTGGGCGTAGCTTCGGGGATTGCCATGTATTCGTGGCTGCAAACACACGTTCTTTAGGTAGACCTTCATGCTATTGAATCGCTCAAGAATTCCTGTCATAGTGTATATATGAGCGAGAAACAGTCTCTTTACCCTATAACGGTCGTTCGCGAGGTATTTACGCCAAGCGATGGAATAGTAGAGGCTGTCGCGCAAGTTACTGGAACGGAGCCAAGAAATCTTAAGGTTCACGGGTCGGCATTTCGCCTTATCCATACGCCCGAATATGACGCACATGTCTTTGAAGTGAGAGAGGCAGAACGGCTTTTGACGCCGCTTGGACGGTCTGCACTGTATTTGAGCGATTTTGCCAAAGATCAGCGGCAAGGTGGCAGTGAGCGTCTGCTCTTTAGGGCACGAAAGCAGGCGCAGCTTGATGAGATGGCACGTGCGTTAAATGAAATTAAGGGGATCGATCTGGCACGAAAGAGCACCTTTAATCTGACCTACGTTGAACTTGGAAAAAAGACTTCTGGCGAAGAGAGTCCAGAACGTGAAGAAGAGATAGAAGAGATCCTCTCAAAAATGCGTCACCCTAGCAGGGCCCGCTACATGTACCTGACGCGTCCGCGTATAGAGTTAAAACACATCAGCCAGTATCCACTTCCCGGTAGCGCTATGCAACCTGACTATTATTGATTGATGCTATACTGTTATTATGACTAATCAATCTATCCATCATACGCATATACAGCCGTAACGAACCGGATAGACTTTGTATTACCTTTGACTGACCGGACCTCGTTCCGGCATTTTTATTTCAAACCACAACCGTAAATAAGGAAAACCATTATGACAAACCGCTCATCCTTGCAATCTGATGAAGAAAATGCAACAATAACCCCTATGAGTACACTATCTTCGCTAAGCTATAAAGGAACGCGCGATTACTACCCGGCAGACAAGCGGGTGCAGAATTACATTTTTGCTAACTGGAAGCGCGTTTCGCAGAGTTTTGGCTACGAGGAGTACGGTGCGCCTCTTCTGGAACCTTTGGAAGTATATGCTGCAAAATCTGGCCAGGAGCTCGCTGGCGAGCAAACCTACACTTTTACCGACCGCGGAAACCGCACGGTGGCTATTCGCCCTGAAATGACGCCATCGATTTCGCGTATGGTAGCCGCCCGGCGCCAGGAACTAGCATACCCGGCACGATTCTTTTCCATTGCTAACTTTATGCGCTACGAACGCCCTCAGCGCGGCCGTGAGCGCGAATTCTGGCAGCTCAACGTTGATATTTTTGGCGTTGAAGGCGCGCTTCCCGAGGCAGAGGTAATCACCATGGGCGCGCAAATGCTAAAAAGTTTTGGCGCCACCGAAGAAATGTATGCGATTAAAATTAACAATCGTAAGGTTATTAACTTTATGATGGCGCAGTATCTTGGTCTTGATGCCGTGCAGGCGCAGCTGATGATCAAGCTATTTGACCGAAAAAACAAAATCAGCAACGAAGATTTTCGTGATCAAGCAATTGAAATATTTGGTGAACAAGCAGCACCGACTGGCCTTGGTAAAATATCGAAGCTTTTAGTGG
This sequence comes from Saccharimonadales bacterium (SeqCode), assembly GCA_035317765.1. Taxonomy (GTDB): domain Bacteria; phylum Patescibacteriota; class Saccharimonadia; order Saccharimonadales; family Saccharimonadaceae; genus DATHGD01. The sequence continues at coordinate 1,738 of DATHGD010000050.1, forward strand.
CAAAAAGCATGGGTGAACTGCCCGAGGAAATCCGCGAAAGTGGCGCAGTAAAAGAGGTACAGGAGCTCTTTACGCTGCTAGAACGTGCCGGGGTAAGAAATGCCATTTTTGACATTACCCTTATGCGCGGTCTCGATTACTACACAGGTACTGTGTTTGAGTTTTTCGACACCCACCCAGACAACAACCGTTCGCTCTTTGGCGGCGGCCGCTACGATGGCTTGGTGGGGCTTTTTGGTGCTGAACCTATTTCAGCTGTTGGCATGGCACCGGGCCTTACGATGACCGAGCTGTTTTTACAGACACACGACCTTCTTCCAAAGCTTCCATCGACCACCGAGGTGTACGTTATTGTTCTTGGCGAGGCGCTAAAGGGTGCAATGCAATTTGCGACCGATCTTCGCGAAGAAGGAGTGAATGTAGAACTCGACATTACCGGCCGCAAACTCGATAAGCAACTAAAAGCTGCCGTTAAAAAAGACATTCCGTTTATTGTGTTCATAGGCGATGACGAGCTTGAGTCGAAAATCTATTCGTTTAAAGATACCGCTTCAAGCGAGGAGCAAAAGCTGAGCTTTGAGCGCATTGTCAGCAGCGTAAAAGACCGCCGCCGTACGCACACCGATGATCTTGATGATTTGTTTGAATAATCGAGCGGTGTTTATGTAAATTCCAGCCTGCTACGGTACGTATCTGCTAGAATCCTTCCGACTGTCTATATAGTTCTTTT
>DATHGD010000051.1:0-11523 GCA_035317765.1 Saccharimonadales bacterium (SeqCode)
GCATATTTATAGAGAAAATACGCACCAAGCGTTTTATGTGGTTTCTGCCCCGGCACAGCAAATGCATAGCTGATAAAAATAAGTGTTTTTTCAAGTCGAAGCGCTTCGTTTTCAACCTTTTTTGCCATTTTTGTAATATCACGGGTCTCGCCAAACGTATATACGACCGTCGTATCCGCCGGCAACTTCGCCTTCCAGAAATTAGCCAAATATATGACTACCTTCGGCTCGCGGCGCGATAAAAAACGCGACAAAACTACCAGCAGCGGATTAAGCTCATATCCCACCGCCTTGGCCCCTTTTTTTGCAGCTTGGCGCAGCACAACCCCGTCTCCCGAGCCGATGTCCACCAATACATCATCCGGCCCCAATGGATACAGTTCGTCAAACGCCTGAGCCAGGTCGCGCCTTTTGCTTGGAACGTACGGTGCACCAAAAAATACAACAAAACCAAATAGCAAAACAATGGCCGTTGCCAACCAGTACAGCTCCACTACTCGGCCTCGTTAAATTTTGCTTTTACTATTTCTATGTTATTTTTTAGCGCCAATAAGTCATGTTCAATTTCGGCCGCCAGCTTTTCAGCTTCCGTAAACTTGTCGAGTGCTTGCTCCAGTTCAAAGTCATCGCTGTCAAACCACGTTACAAGCTCGTTTAATTTGGCTGTTTTTTCAGAAATTTTAAGATTATTTTTTGCTGACATGCTGCACCTCCGCTGTAATTAGTATATCGCTTTTTTCAATTTCAATTAGTTTTCCCGGCGCTATTTCACCCCTGGTTAGCGCATAGCCGCGCGCCAATACCTTTTTAGGATCAAGCTCCGCAAGCACTCGCTGCAAACTGCCCAGCCGCTCGCTCGTATACGCGTAGCGGCGGTCAATCGCCTCAATCGAACGCTCCAATTGGCGATGAATATCATGATGATATCGTTGCACGGCCTGTTCTGTCCGCGGAAGAAGGGACTGCAGTTGGTACCGAACCTCTCGAATAGTATCGTGCCTGTCGGGTACTAAAATCTGCGCAGCATTGCTTGGCGTTGCTGCCCGCATATCTGCCACCATATCGGCAAGGCTTACATCTACTTCATGACCCACGCCAACAAGCGTTGGCACACGGCTTTTTGCAATCTCCCGTACCAGTGGTTCATCATTAAATGCGCTTAAATCATCGGCGCTTCCACCCCCGCGTATAATGACAATAACTTCGGGTAGCTGTTTGCGGGAATTAAAGTAATTGAGTGCTCGAATTATCTGGTCGGGCGCACCTGTTCCTTGTACCTGAACCTGCGTCACGTCAACCTGCAATCCGCCCCAACGATCATCAAGAATTTTAATAAAATCAGCATATCCCGCCGCCTGGGTACTACTAATAACCCCGATATGCTGCGGTAGACGTGGCAGTGAGCGCTTGCGTTCAACGGCAAATAGCCCTTCGTTATCGAGTTTTGCGCGTAGCAGTTCAAAACTCTTCTTCAAGTTACCTTCTCCGCTTGGCCGCACTGCCCGCACCGTTAAACTAAACTTGCCCCACTGCGTTAGCTTGGGCGTTGCCGTCACAATAACCTTCATACCATCTTCAATCGGCACGCGGAGCTGCCATACGGTCATAAAGCAGCCAATACTTCCGCCTTTATCTTTCAAGTCGAAAAAAACGTACTTATCTTGATTAACCTTAAAGCTCGCAACTTCTCCCTCCACCTCTACGCCTGGATATGCGTATTCAAGCGTCTGGTTGGTAAGCGCAATAAAATCGCTGACACTAAACTGTAGGCTTGGCATTTTTTCCATACTTTATAATTGCGTGTTGATAGAACAAATAGCCTAAGGCGATAGTGCTAATAAGCAAAATCACTCGAGTAAGCACAATTCCGGCGATTGCCGTTCCGCCGCTCACTCCTGCAATTGCCAAAAATGCTACCATAATAGCCTCGTACGCGCCTGCACCGCCTGGTGTTACCACAAAAAAGCCGGCAATCGTTGCCACACCATAGGCAATAAGAACAGGTGCCGGGTTTATTGGTGAGCCCAGCGCCCAAAACGTAATAAGAAACAGTGAAATATCGGCAAGCGTAAATGCCAGACCCCATAAGAACGGTTTTATAAGAATCCGTTTATCCGCGCGGAGCGCTACAAAGTCACGGTGCATATCACTAAAAAACATATTCACTTTATCGTGACTTAAGATGTGTTTTTTACGCCTGAACGTAGCTCGCCGTACTACAAAGTTCACCGTCCGTGTCAGCCACACAGCAAATGTGCTCATTCGCTTGCTGCTGCTCATAAGGTAAACTCCTGCAATAATCGTACCCACCATAAGTGTCACCAGTGTCGAACTCATTAAAATAATCCAACGGTTAATATTACCGTCAATCGTCACTAAAAACACCGCTATTACTAGTAGAAGAATAAACGCAGCAAACCCCACGGCAAACCGCACGGCCTGTGCCATTGTCGCACGCCCCGATGTCACCCCAAACTTCCCCAGCCGCCACGTCATATACGAAATACCGCTCACGCCGCCGCTTGGCAAAACATGGTTTACAAAATTCATTTCAAGCGCCATTCGTGCAAGTGTGAGGGGTGGAATCTTATCAATCGACTTTTTGGCACGCAAATACGAAAATATCATTTCCCCACCCGCATAGTACATAAAAATTTGCGCAGGAATAATAAGAAGTAATATCCATATATTTACTTTCGCCAGCAATCCCCACGCATGGAGCAACTCGTGACGAGAAAAATAAATGATAACCGCAATCAATAAAAATGTGACAACACTTAACCAGGCTCTAAAAGACATACTTCTAGTATATACTAAATGATATGCACATTGCGATTTTAGGCCGCCAGCCAAACCTTGGCATGGCCGAACTTGAAAGCCTTTACGGCCCCGATGCCACAAAGTGGTTCTCTTCCCAATCTGCGGTTGTTTCAACTGATACTTTCTCCATTGATCATCTAGGCGGCACGCAAAAGGCCGGACGTGTCAGCGCCGAGCTGCATCAGGGCGACTGGCACCGTGTGAGTATGAAAATTGTTCAAGCCTACTCCGAAGCCTGGGCCGATCTTGACGGCAAACTAACCCTTGGTATCAGTGCCTACGGTTTCAACGTTTCAGCCCGTGAAGTACAAAAAACCGGCATCGTACTTAAACAAAAACTTAAAAAAGCCGGTGTTAGCCTTCGGCTCATTCCAAATACCGATGTTGCGCTTAACTCCGCCACTTCGCATCACAATAAGCTCGGGCTCTCCAGCAATAAAGTAGAACTCCTTGTTGTACGTGCCACTAACGGCCGGGTAGTCATTGCAGAAAGTATTGGTGCGCAAAATATTACCGCCTATGCTCAGCGCGACCAAGGCCGCCCCAAGCGCGATGCATTTGTAGGTATGCTCCCACCAAAACTCGCTCAAATTATGATAAACCTCGCTACCCCCTCGCAGCCCCCTTCCCTCAAGCTAAAGGCACCGAGTCGCTCAGACATTAGTGAGAGTGAACATCTGCAGCCCGAAAGTGAACCGATATCGAAACTCGATATCACTTCCGGCGCGAAGCCGTTCACTCAAACTAAAAGTCTTAGCGGCGATCAAAATGACAAAACACTTCCTCGTATCCTCGACCCCTTCTGTGGCACCGGCGTTATCCTCCAGGAAGCCGCTCTTATGGGCTACGCGGTGTATGGTACCGACCTTGCCGATAAAATGGTTGAATATTCGCAGACAAACCTTGAATGGCTCGCAAGCACCCACCACGTTGATATCGATGCCACCATTCATCAAGGCGATGCCATGACCACTACCTGGCAGCCGCCCATTGATGCCGTTGTTTGCGAAAGCTATCTGGGCCAACCCTTTAGTGCCCCGCCAAGCCCCGCAAAACTCGATGAAGTACGAAAAAACTGCAATTACATTATTGGCACGTTCCTTAAAAATATCGGTGGTCAGCTTACGCCTGGTACGCCGCTTTGCATAGCCATTCCTGCCTGGCGAAGCACTAATGGTGACTTTTCGCACCTTTCTCTTACCAACCAGCTTGAAAAACTCGGGTTCAAAGAGCAAAGCCTTAGCACTGTCGCCAGAAACGACCTCCTATACTACCGCGAAGACCAAGTCGTTGCCCGCGAGCTCCTCCTTCTCACCAAGGCTTGACGAATTGGCCGCTCCAGAGTACAATAGAACAGATTGATTTAGAAATTTAAGGAGCAAGACTAATGTCACACGTTAAAGCAGGTGGTTCAAGCAAGAACATCCACAACAACGCCGGCCAACGCCTTGGCGTGAAGCGCTTTGGTGGCCAGACAGTTACTACTGGCCAGGTACTCGTTCGCCAAACAGGCAGCACAAAAGTTGCCGGCCCTGGTACCTTTATCAGCAAAAACTTCACTATCCACGCCGCAGTAGATGGTGTCGTCAGTTTTGATAAAATCAGAAAAGGTCACTTTACAGGTAAAACCGTACCTCGTACACAAGTGAGCGTTAAGTAAGACGTTCTCAACAATAAAATAACCTCTGATTTTATCAGAGGTTATTTTATTTGGTACACATTTTTATTTAAAAAACAGAAAGTTAAAAATATCTATCACTATTTCATACCAAGGTGATGTCGCACGCGCTCAACTACATCACCAATAACTACTTGTGATTTTACAAGGTAGTCATCAACGCCAAGGGCCTCGGCGCGCTCTTTGTCTTTTGGCTGGCTTAGCGCTGTAAGCATAATAACGCGAATGTCCGCAGTAGCTGGTGTGTTACGAAGAATGTCGAGCACATCAAAACCGCTGATTTTTGGCATCATTGCATCAAGCAATATAAGGTCTGGCTTAAATTCAATCGCGGCCGACAATGCATCTTCGCCATTATTGACTTCGCGAATCTCAAAGCCCTCAAGCTCAAGCCTGGATTTATATACCGCAGCAAGTGCAGTGTCATCTTCAACAAGTAAGATTTTTTTCTTTATATCCATAACTTCCTCTATAGTACTGAAATTTAGTCAAAAGCACAAGTTTCTACTGGTTCAGGCGCAGCTTTGCCGCCTCATATTGCGGATCCCTGCCAGCATCACCATCCGCTGCAGTCAATTCTATCTTCTGATCAGGTGAGATACCTTCTTTTGTAATGTTTTTACCATTTGGCGTATACCAGCGCGCAACCGTCACCTTTAGTTGCGTTCCTGCGCCCAAATCAAGCACCTTCTGAACCGTTCCCTTGCCAAACGTCTTCTCGCCCACCAGTGTGGCCGCCTTGTGGTCCTGCAAGGCACCGGCAACAATCTCGCTTGCACTCGCGCTGCCGCCATTTACTAGCACTACCGTAGGAATTCCGGTAAGCACCGCATCCGAGCCCGAACGTAGCTCATCGACTACCTTTCCTCCGGTTCGCTCCGAGACAACGACCTGATCATTCAGCCACAAGCCAGCTACATCCTGGGCCGCCGTGAGGTAACCGCCACCATTGCCGCGCATATCCAAAATCACACCCTTCACGTTCTGTTGTTTAAAACCTTGGGCTATTTTTTTAGCTAGATTACTGGTTTCGTCATCAAAACGACTAATCGTAAGTGTACCGATGCCATTCTCCACCCTACCCTCTACACTTGGATTATTAACCGTTGCCCGTGTTACGGTAAATTCTTTCGTGTCGCTACCGCGTACGATACTCAGCTTCACCGTTGTTCCTACTTCACCGCGAATGATGTCGGCCGTTTTATCAGCCTGCCAGTCTATTGTTGACTGATCATTTACCGCTACGATTGTATCGCCGGCTTTCAGGCCTGCTTTTTCCGCCGGATTGCCTGTGAGTACTCGTATAATCGTTGGCTTGCCACCACGAATACCAATTTCGGCTCCTACACCACCACCTATCTTCCCAGACAGATCATTATCAAACGCTTTCGCTTCTTTGGCATCCATAAAAACCGTATATTGGTCGCCGGCTGCCGCAACAAGACCACGACTGGCACCATCAATCATTTTTTGCGTATCAATTGGCCCGTCATAGTTTGCCTTGAGCTGCTGGTATGTTTTTTGCACCGAACTCAGGTCGAGCGTACTTGTTTCTACCTTAAACCCAAGGACCGGCCCTATCGCACCAAGCAACTCGTTGCTTCGCGTCCCGGCCACAAATCCAATTACCACCACAACGGCAATCGTAAAAAAATAACTACTTTTTGATATACCCGAGCGCTTTTCTTTTAGCGCGGCCATCGAATGCTGCTCATCTGCCACGTATAGATCCCCTTTTTATAACAACTGATACAAGTATAGCGCACTCACCTGAGAGTACGCTATAAAACATGAGCTTTTTTGGTTATTTTTAAAAGTAAATATATGTATCGTATGTGGCCGCAGAAACACGCATCTTGCTGTAGTTGCCCCATCCGGGACCACCAGCGTTGTAGTAGTTGTATTGGCTGACATCAACCGTACCGTCACCGTTTACGGCCTCAATCCATACAACGTGGCCATACTGGCCAGCCGAAATAACACCTACAGAGCCCACCTTAGGAGTACTGCCTGTTGAAAAACCAGCAGAGCGCGCACTGCCCGGCCATTGGTTAGCATTGCCCCAGTAACGAGGTGTGTAGCCACTCTTTTGTAGCACTTTCCACGCCGTATAACTTACACATTGCCTGCAACCATACCCAAGCGGGTCGGCGCCATTACCGTTAGCACCGCCATGAGACACGGCATTTCCATCAACATAACAGCCGTCTTCCCATGGATACCCGCCCTTATTAGGGTCGCCCGGCAGAACGTTAACCGCACCACCACCACTTGCACGGCGCATTGCAGCTTCAATAGCTGCTTGCTGTTGGCGTTGAATTTCTAGCTTCTTGGTATTGCTCTCGGCTGAAAGTTGCTGATACGCCCCTTCTTGACCTTTGGTCGTAGCAATCAAGCCCTGTTGTTCGGCTTCTTTTGCGCCAAGTGCATTTCGTGCATTGGTCTGATCGCCCAGTACCCGCTCTACATCTACTTTTTGCTGTTCAAGCGATTTTTTAAGTGTCTTAATAGTGTCAATTGACTTCGTGAGCTGGTCTTGCATAGACGATCGGTACGTTTGTTTATCAACGTAATCACCGATATTCTGGCTACTTGCGAGCATTTCCAGAGGTGAAATACTGTCATCGACATACATATTAGCAATTGTCCGACCAAGCGCCTCTTGATTGTCTTTTACTTTTTGCTCGGTTTCTTTAATTTGCTCTTGCAGCTTATCAAATTTCGCCTGACTCAGTTCTATCTGGCCCTGAATTTGAGCTTTTTCGTTACTAAGAACATTTAATTGCACCTGCAAGGAATCGGCCTGGGCTTTTAATTTGCCCGCCTCGGCCTGATAGGCGTCAATGTCTTTTTGAAGTGCTTTAATTTGATCGTCAAATTTGTCGGCATAAACATGCGGCTGAACAGAAAAAGGCGCGGCCATCACCATCAAAATAGTTGCTGCCACGAGAATTGATTTCGTGACTAAACCCTTCGAAACTGGTGTGGTGGACCGCTGTTTCATATAAAATAATAGTAGCACAAGCAGTATGAGTTGTCAATATCTACTCTATAGTAAAAAGACTAGATCTTAAGATAACGGCGGGTTGCAAGCAGCGATGAAATAATACCAATCAGTGCCCCTAGGAAAATCATCGCCAGCAAAACAAATCCAAGATAAAATGTTGCAAAATCTATTGTTCCCTGAACGACAACCCCATAGCTTAGCAGCTTATCTTTGGTTGCATACAGCAGTGTAATCCCGCCAATCGTGGCAATAATCGCGGCAATAAACCCGTATACTACGGCCTCAACGATAAACGGTCCACGAATAAAGTTACGATCGGCTCCGATTAATTTCATCATCTGAATCTCATCTTTACGGTTAAAAATGGCCATACGGATGGTATTGAAAATAATAAGCGATGAAATAGCAATAAATATAATGCTTGCAATCAGCCCGGCTTTTTCAGCAAACCCTACCCAACGACCAATATTTTCAATGGCCGAACGCCGCTCGCCTGCAAATGAAGGTTGGCGGTTCGGATCGATCGATTTTTTAAGAGTCGGGTCACCCGTCACAAAATTTCGCAGTTCATCGGTTTTGTTTATATCAACCGGACTTATACGAAACGTTCCCGGAAATTCATTGGTTGCTTCGTTAAGCGCGTCAAGCGTACCGCTGCTTGCTTTATTGTCGCGGGCAAAATTAGCGCGCGCTTCTTCAGGGCTCACATAAGTTACCTTCCGAACCGAGGAGGTTAGTTTTTCAAGACCGGTTTGAATCGTTTTGACGTCAGCTTCGCTGGTGTTATTTTTGACATAAATCGACATATCAACTTTGTCGCGGATTTCGCCGACCGTGTCGACCAGTACGTTTCGAGCTGAGAGCGTCACAAAAACAACCAACAAAGTAATGGTCATAACTGCCGTTGCCGCAACGGTAAGCCATGTATTACGGCTAAAGTTATTGACGCCATAGCGACACATACGAACAAAGGTCAGCCACTGCCGGCGATGTCGTTTTTGTTGGGCGAATGCCTTTGCGTCTAGTTTTCGCTTACTCATTATTGCTTGTAACTCCCCTGGGCCTGATCACTGGTAATTTTACCATGCTCTAACGTAACAACGCGGCGCTTTAGCTTATTTACAATATCAACGTTGTGCGTTGTCAGTAGAACTGTCGTTCCGTACTTGTTGATTTTTTCAAGCAACCGCACAATGTCCCAGCTGTGCTTTGGGTCAAGGTTACCGGTCGGCTCATCGGCAATTAAAATCTTTGGCTGACGCACTACGGCACGGGCAATCGCCACGCGTTGACGCTCACCACCAGAAAGCTGGTGCGGGAATTGCTTTTCTTTGCCGGTAAGTCCCACTAGCTCAATGACCTTAGGTACCGTATTTTTAATTTCACGGTTGGTCATGCCGGCAATTTCAAGCGCAAATGCCACGTTTTCAAACACTGTTCGTTGTGGCAATAGTTTAAAGTCTTGAAATACCACACCAATTTTTCGGCGCAGCAATGGAATATGTTTGTCTTTTAAGGTGTCGTAGTCAATACCACCAACAACAATTTTACCGCTGGTTGGTTTTTCTTCTCGGGTGAGCAAACGCAAAAGTGTGGTTTTTCCTGCGCCGCTGGTACCCACTAAAATGACGAATTCTTTTGGCTCGACATGTAAACTCACGCGATTAATCGCCGGTTTCATGTCCTTGCCGTATGATTTTGTTACCCTATCTAAAAGAATCATTACTATCCATAGTATATCATAATCGCTTTTGCTTCTACAGCTAGCAGCCGGAAAATGAGGCCATACGAAATACAATTGGTGATAAATCGACCAAGAAGCTTTAAGCCGGCAGGTGTACTGCCCGGCTTTTGCCTAGTACCTGCCCTTGTAAGTATTGATCATGCCAAGAAGGGTTTCGACAGCAGCTTTGCTGAAGGCCTCAGGGTGATGCTCCATCGGGTTGGGATATCTCTTATACGCAATTTATGAACCATTAAGTCCGACTCTGAGGTGATCATCCTTAAGAACGTATCGAACCTAGGCTTAGTTATTCGTTAGATACTCTAAAGTTCCTTGGTCAAACTTTTGCGCTGTAACTACCAACCGTATATTCTCTGCAACTTTTATTTCATCGGATTTTTTACCAACGTACACAAAAGTAACGTTTGCACTGTAACTTGCGAAACAGCGAGCCATGTCGTAGTCGCTGATACTGTCACCGTAGCAAACGAAACTGTCGATTTCTGGAAAATTTTGTTTCGCCCACTCAAAAATCAATTCGGCACCCGCATACTTTCCCGCCTCAATTGATTCAACATCAGTAGCAATAGTTGTTGCGTCAATTCGTATAGAATCGTTATGTAGCTTTGAAGTGAGAGCGCTAGTGAGAATCTTTTGTTCAAGATGAAACGTAGCCAGATCCGCCTTTGGCAATTTTTCTATTGTTGCCATTGTCCGTTTCGTATCATCCCAAAACATGGTAGTCAATTTGGGCATAAGAGCGTCCGTTACCGACTTTGTTATGTCGTAATCTTGCTTATCCAAAGCAAATCGACTTGGCATTATACGCGTATCCGTGGGGGTTATCGTTACCATTTCTCCCCCTTTTTCGCATACAATGATTAATCGCTCAAAAATAGTATCGTCACCTTGACTTTTCAGGTAGTTAACAAGATTTTTTTCAACCCAATCGTACGACCGGCCAGTATTTACCGCGATCTTATACCCAGCTTTCAAATGGAAATACATTTGCTCTACTAGGCTAGAGTTTACATTGCTATTCTCTGGATTTGTTATTACTCCGTCTAAATCAAAGACGTTCATTGACAATTGTGGATTCATAGTACAAGTTTACCAGTTTAGTTGAATATTGTGTGCTGGCGAACGACACTTTAGTGGAAGATATACCCACAAATCGGGATGCCAACACATGGGGACTGTCGAGGAATTGCAATATGCCGTTAATGCCCTGCTTCGTTCACTTAACAAAACTAATCGGGAATCTCCCTGGAAGTATACAAACGAATAACGGGTTTACCCGCCTAGGACACGCGAACTTTCGCACAAGCTGAATTACTTGCCCTGCATATTCTGCTCAAGAAAAGCGGTCATAAATCCATCTATTTTTCCGTCAAGTACACCCGCTGTATCACGGTCTTCGTATTTTGTACGAGTATCTTTTACCATAGTGTATGGATGAAGTACGTAGTTACGAATTTGACTTCCCCAGCTTGCCGATTCACCCGCCTGAAGGTCGTTAATACTATCCGTATGTTGCTCAAGGCTTAACTGAGCAAGCTTGGAGCGCAAAATTTTAAGCGCAGTTTCTTTGTTTTGCAGCTGGCTGCGTTCGTTTTGAATCGCTACAACGATGCCCGTTGGTAGGTGTGTTATTCGTACAGCGCTGTCGGTAGTATTAACCGACTGGCCGCCGTGCCCACCGGCACGATAGACATCTATTTTTAGGTCTTTTTCGTTAATCTGCACCTCATCGGGCGTATCGATTTGCGGCAGTATTTCTACCAAAGCAAAACTGGTCTGACGCAGATTATCACTGTTAAAAGGGCTCAAACGCACCAAGCGATGTACACCATTTTCAGACCGTAGTCGGCCGTAAGCATACGGACCTGTTATTTCAATAACACTCGTTTTAATGCCCGCTTCATCTCCAGTAGACCGTTCTACTGATGTGGTGGCAAATCCCGATTTTTCCGCCCAGCGCAAGTACATGCGCTCGAGCATCTCGGTCCAATCTTGGGCATCGGTTCCCCCGGCGCCAGACGTGAGGCGTAAAATGGCGTTATGATCATCGTATTCGCCGTTGAATAACAGTTCTTTTTTACGTTCCTCAAACTCCTTTTCAAGTGCTGCCACTTGGCCTTCAACCTCAGGAAGTAAGCTGTCATCGTCTAGCTCCATTAACTCGCTAATATCGCCTACTTGCGTAGTCAGTGTTTGCCATGGCTCCACCATTGCCGTAAGAGCAGCCAGTTGTTTACTTTTGTCTTGGGCAAAATTCGGATTATTCCATATTTC
>DATHGD010000052.1:0-2034 GCA_035317765.1 Saccharimonadales bacterium (SeqCode)
AGTGCCGCTACAACGGGTAATATTGCCGCCCGCACTTTACGTAGCTCACCACGAACAAGTTCACGTTTTATTTCAAGACTGATAACTAAAAAGAACACAGCCATGATTCCGTCATTGATCCAGTGGCGAAGGTCGGCGGCAATAACAAAACTGCCAATGCCAAGTGACAGATCATACTCCCAGAAGGTGGTATAGGCGGCGGCCCACGGTGAATTAACGGCATAAATCGCAACGGCCGCAGCTAAAAGAAGCAGTTTGCCGCTGATTGCTTCATCGCGTAGCAGTAACTGTAGGACTCGAGAGAAATGCCCCCGGGCTGTTTTTGCGGTTTTTCTAATTTTGTGTTTTAGCAAATGCCCCCTAAAGATTTCGGTATGAACGATTACTTCGTACTTCTTATCATAGCAAATAACCGGGCTATCAAAGACGAAGTTATCTATTTTTGCGTATTATTTTATCGTCAAGTCTCGCTGGGGACCAGCGCGGCTGAAAGTGTCTTGGCGTATTCTGCCCGTTCTTTGGGGTCGGCGAGCCTCTTTTCTGAAGGTTGCACGCTATTATAACCATCGTTTTTGTAACGTGGAAAAACGTGAAGATGAAAGTGAAACGCATGTTGGTCTCCGGCGGGTTCATTGTTTTGGCGAAGGGTAATACCATCGCAACCGTAGGTTGTTTTCATTGCTAGTGCTATTTTTTGTGCAACAGCAAAAATGTGGTTGCCTGTCTCTTCGGGCAAGTCGTATATATTTTCGTAGTGGTCGTTCGGAACAATAATTGCGTGTCCCGGGTTATTGCCTACAAAAAATGAGTTAATAAAACCGGTGACAAAATTGTCTTTATAAATAATATCCGTTGGCTTCATGAGCGTATCTGGGCTATCGGCTTTGTTCACGCCGAGGCATATAGGACATACGTAATTATTAGGAGCGTTACTTTTTACCATAAAGGTATAATACACCAATCATGTTAAATAAACGCTTTTACTTGCGCTCAATGGACAATAGAGAAGCGGTCTTAGCTATGGTAGTGGAGCGTAGGAGCACCACTTACCATAGCTAAGGCAAAGCCCTTACTGATTTGCTCTACGGTGCCGCTTGAATCCAGCGATGCGTGACATTAAAAAGCATGCGCATCCATTTATCTTGGGTAAAAGCATGGTCTGCGCCTTTAATGGTATGCAGCTTTACTTGGCTGGCGCCGCGCATGAGCTTTTTGTACTTACCGGCCGATTCAATCATGGCGGCTGCATCGGAGCTAACGATTAATGTAGGGGTTGTCCATTTTTTAAGGAGCTTTGTCGGGTCGAAATTCTCGAGACTTTTGAGGTATCGTTTGCTAAAAATGTACGAGACCCTGCCTTCGTACAGATAACCATTTACCTGCTTAATGTATTGCAGCGGTGTCGTAAACAGCGGCACGCCAAAGGGGCTCGGGTCCCACATGGTAACACTACTTACGTGGGTCTGATTGGCCATCATAAGGCTATAGGCCCCCAGGCTGTGGCCCACCAAATGGATTGATTGCGCCCCGTGTGACCTGGCAAAATCAATCACCTCATTGAGATCCCCTACGTGGACTGTGAGGTCACAGTTGGCCATGTGTCTTGCGTTACTTTTTCCGCTGTAAAGATTAAACCGTAGAACGGTGAATCCTTGGGTTTTGAAGTATCTAGCGGCGAGATGAAGAAGCGTGTCGTCCATCTCTCCTGTCATGCCGTGCACAAAAATAAGTATCTGGTTTTTCCACTCTCCATTCACTATAGCATCGGCGATCTTGCCATCACGAAGAGGTATCTGAAGCTCTTTTTCGACCACTTAGATAGTGTATCAAAAAGTTATGAAAAGTTAATCGAATCCGACTACCCTGATAATAGTGGTAAAAGTACCCCGCTTCATCGGAATATTCCTCTACGAGGAAGCGGGGTACTAGCATGTGGGTCTTCGTTGCTTATTTGAGGTTGAACTCGCTCTCTATCTTTGGCGCCTACCCGTCTTGGCATCGAGATTGGACTGCGCAATAGTTCGAGCAATCTTT
>DATHGD010000053.1:0-16418 GCA_035317765.1 Saccharimonadales bacterium (SeqCode)
ATCTGAAACAAAGCAGCTCAAGGCACTTGGTAACCGAATTGCATCAGTTCGTCGTGAACGTGGTGTTACACAGGAACAGCTTGCCGAACAAACTGGCTTTACTGTGATTACGATCGGCTATATCGAACAAGGTCGGCGTTCGCCGCGTATTGCAACGTTATTTAAGATAGCTGAATGCCTAAAGGTTCCGATAGGCGAATTGTTCAAAGGGTTATAGGATCTGTCGGAGGAGACGGTTACTGCTCGTCCACTGGCCACGGAGAGTCGTATCTCACTGTATCTTCTTGAACAGCCTGAGTGCCCCAAATCAAGGCATGGCTTAGCCAGTAAGGAAGGCTTTCGCCTGTTTCATAGCGATCACCAGGCAATGACGGCGTTTTACGGCCAATATACGTAGTGTAAAGATCGTGGTGCTGTCGATCAGCTATATCCGGTTCTAACAACTTAGGGTCAAGTGCTGTGGGGTCTAGTCGGGCAATATCTAAGTGCTTGAGAACTACGGTAATAAAGCGAGTTGAGGGACGTTTGTCACGCACTACTAGGGGTGTCCAGGTTTCGCGGTTCATTCGTCGAGCCCAGCGAATTCGATGCTCCTTCGGGCCTTCCCAGTCGGACGGTTCTACGTCAACTAAATCCATTTCGCCGACAGTTCGGCCCATGTCCGTTTCAAATACTGCATCTTTATCTGGTGGCGTAACAATATGAGATCGCCTCAGTACTTCTTGTGTCAACTCCCACAAACCGGGCTGCTCGCGTAGATGAGTAGCGGCATGCGAGTGCTCAATATCAACGGATACAATGCCGTTATTCGCGGTGGTTTCGATGTATTTTCTTGTTTCACTCATAATAAATCCCGCAGGAATATCGAATCTTTTTTGAATAATTTAGCCGTGGGTTCCTTTACTGTAAGATCAAGCGTGAAAATTTCAGACATGTCATTTTCATAGCTCTCAATGCAAAACACACTCAGGAAATATCTGCTAATCGAATTATCGATTTGCGTTATTTCAGTGGAATAGTAGTTGCCATCGCCATCTGTGCATTTCAAGTAAAATGTATTATCCAGGTCGGTCGGATACTTGCCCCATACATTAACGTACACAAGGGCTAAACCCTTCATGTCACCTTTATAGTATGTTTGCTCACCACGCCATTCTTTTTCCCAGCTATCTTCCGAAGGCAATATTAATAGCTTTTGTTCTTCTAAATCTCGCAAAGTCATATTTCATTTATAACTTCGTTTGATCTTTTGTGCAAGAAATCACTGTATATCTACCAGAAATGTTATTATATTTAACAGATACGCGAGCGAGGTAGGGTGTGGAACTTGGTATTTGTCGTGTCTTAAGAACGTTCAAACAATTTATAAATTAGATAGTCATGCAACAATTCATAGACACCCTCATCAACGGCCCCGCCCGCTACACCCAAGAGCACAACTTTGGCTCTGGTTGGGCGCTCGTATTCGTGCTCGCCATATTCGTTATTGAATGTGGCGCGGTATATTTTACCTTTCTCCTGACCGTAAAATTCTTCCAATACACCCGCACTTTCTTTTCAGCCCTCCTGCGGCGCATCGGTGTGGGCAAATACGAGGTTGAGTACACCTTCTTGCAACTCATATTCCCGTCAGATACCACCAAATCTGCTTACGCCACTGAACAGCTCCATATCCTTATGCGTAGTATGGTGAAGTATCGAGGCTTTTGGGATCGCCTGGCCGCTCGCAAGCAACCGTACTCATTAGAGCTCGTCGCAACCAAGGATGATGGTATTCGCTACATTATCCGCATACCAAAGCATGAAGTTGAGACTGTAAAGCGCACGCTACTCTCATTTTTGCCAGGACTTAAAGTTATCGAAATAGAGGACTATTTACCAGATACCCCTGGCCTAAGCTGGAGTATTGCCGAGCTGAAGTTACACGGGGATTTCGTGCTACCACTCGCTGATCATAAAACGCTTGAAGAACATGACCCGATTGCATACCTCACTGGCCACATGCGCAGTCTCCTGCCAGATGAACTGGTAGCGTTTCAGGTTGTTGCCGTACCAGTGTTTAACAATACCCACCCGAATGAACTGCGGCACATTCGCGACACCCAGCACCGCATTGCACTCAGCAAGGAACTACTATCGAAGCTAACAGCTCATAAAATAGACATACGGCGTATTCTTTTACGGATGCTGTTTGCACCGCTTTGGTTGCTCTGGCTAGTTTTTAAGGTAATAGAAGCCTTTGTGGATACCTCTCCAAGTGACAAACGTTTGGCAGGCGATCCGTACGAGGAGGAGCTTGGTAAAACTATCAAGGCGAAGCTCGACCAACATTTATTCGAGGTGTCTATACGAGTATTGGTCGTTTCGCCAGATGACAGCACTGCCCGCATCAATGCCCTGGTATCATCATTCAATACTTTTACGGCAACGAACCAATCTATCACCAATCGCAAGAGGGTTCCGTTTACCTCTGTAGAAAAGTGGCTAGTACGGTTTCGTGAGCGCTCACTACTTCGGCACATTGCCAGCCAGCAAACTATTCTTTCGAGCACGGAGCTATCCGATCTTTACCACTTCCCAAATACAAACCTCACCAAGACAGAGGGCTTGGTGAAGAGCCGTAGCCGCGAACTGGCTGCACCGCTATCCATAAAGCGAAGCGATGCCAAGCTTGATGTTATTGTTGGAGCGAACGCCTTTGGTGGTGAAGTGCAAGAAATTGGCATGACGTTAGAACAGCGCCAAAAGCACACCTACATTATTGGGAAAACCGGTACAGGTAAAACCACCTTGCTCAAAAGTTCTATCTACCAGGATATGTATAACGGCAAAGGGTTAGCCGTGCTTGATCCGCATGGCGATATGTTCCGTGAGCTGTTGAGCATTGTGCCGGAGAACCGCCGCAAAGACGTAGTCGTATTTGATCCTTCCGACCGTGATTATCCTATTGGCTTGAATATTCTTGACCCTGGTATTGAGTTTGAAAGTGAAGATGACAAGCACGAATGGATAACAAGTGCCGTTTTATCTATCTTTAAAAAACTCTCCGATGAAAAGCAATGGGGACCGCGCATGGAGCATATTTTGCGCAATACAACACTTACGGCATTGCAGTTGTCAAATCCAAGTCTGTACACCTTGCAGCGTTTGCTGACCGACAAAAAATACCAAAAGGAAGTTGCTAAAACATTGGAAGACCCGGTGCTCAAACAATTCTGGGATAAAGAGTTTAAGATGATGGGTTCTATGCAGATGTCTGCTGCGACTGCGCCGCTAACGCACCGTCTTGGCCACTTCATAACGTCCAAAATGTCCCGACACATTTTACTACAAGAAAAGAGTACGGTGCGGATTGCGGATATTATGAACGAAGGCAAAATATTGCTCGTCAATTTATCTAAGGGTGACATTGGTGAAGACCAGAGTGAGTTCTTCGGTACGATCTTAACGGCTTTGATCTGGATGGCGGCTTACCAGCGCACGAAGATACCAGAGAAGAAGCGCCGTGACTTCTTCGTCTATGTTGACGAGTTCCAGAATTTTGCGACGCCGCAGTTCGGTGCAATTACCAGCGAAGGCCGGAAGTTCCATGTGAGCCTGATCGTATCGCACCAGAACATTGCCCAGATGGAAGATAAAGATTTAGTGAAGGTTATTGCGGGCAATGCCGCCACGATTATCTGTCTCAAGGCTAATCCCGAAGACGAGGCTTTTATTCTGCCGTACATGAGACCGGAAGTTGAGAAGGGGGATATTGTAAACCTTGCGCCGTACCATTTCTATATGAAGGTAGCAACGGAGGATAGCGAAGAGGCGTTTTCGGGGCAGACGGTGCCGCTTGATATTGAGGAGTCGGACAAAGTCACTAAAGCAGTCGTGGCGAATAGTCGGAAGAAGTATGCTATAGCGAAAGTTAAAGTTGAAGAGTATATGGAAACGTTATTTGGTAGCGGATCCCAAAAAGCTCAGGAGAATAGTATTACGATAAAGAAAGAGACGGAGCCTAAGGTATCACCTGAGATGCATGACTTATAGCTAGCGGAGAGGAGCCTTCACTAGATATCAAGCTTTCGGATTAGCTTATCACGTCAGCGAGATTACCTGCATTAAGATACACTAAATAATATATGAAAGAGAAAACCACAGAACCAGATGAATCTCCTCTAGCGCAGCTTAGAGTTGGGCTACTTATGCTGATCTACAAACAAACGCTTACTGAAAAAGAGTACGATGTCATAGGTCGTCAAACCTTTCAATATAGCGTTGTTAGCAATCGTCATAGCTACGCAGGTGAATTAGAGCGCGTCTTAGATGAGCTTAAGCTCACAGCAGAACTTTTATCAGGAGTAGGCGAAAAGCATAATGGTAAACATAAAGTGCATGAGCCGGAAGAGCTAATCTCTTACTACAATGGTGTCTTTCTGGATGCTGTACACCAAGCTAAAGATAAACTGATGCGACTTATTGACTATCTGGCGGCCGAGGACGGACCACGCAAGCGGCCATTCGATGAAGCCAAAAAAGTCGGTGTAAGCTCAATTCGTAAAAAACATGGCGTGATCCTCAAGGAAAGCGGTATTGACGAATTAGTTGGGGATTGGGAGGAAAACGACAAAGCCATTGGTGTCGCACTTCGTAAGCGTACAAAACATCACCACTTTTTAAGCCAGCTACAGTTGACTGATGACTACCAAAAGTTACGCATGTCGCGAACGATGCTCAAACCGACCACCCTTGAGCAACTGAATGAAGACGGTAAAAAGCGTATGGTTGAGTTAGGTGAAAAATCATTCAAAAAGTACAGAGACGATGTAGTGGCGAAGGTCGATACCTGTATTGAAAAGATCGAGGTCAGCTTAGATGCTATTGCCGAAAAGCTAATAACTTATTACAAAGTACCCACCGACCCTGCGGAGCTTGCCCAGATTGGCGTAGAATACATGGACTTTTTAAGTTCACTTAATATCAAGAACGAAACTAATATCAGTAAGCTCCAGTCAGAAGTTAAAGACCAAGTAATCAATACTACAAGCAGCATGATTCAAGAAATGAGTGATGAAGTTGTGTCCGTATACTTAGCGGGGAGCGCAGCTCGTGGTGAGTTTATTCCAGGTACATCTGATCTTAACCTGTACATTATCACTCACGGCTACACACGTATTTTTGATAGTAGCCACTTACCCGTAACCATGTATGTTATAAGTGAGAAAGACCTTTACGATGATAAGCACAAAAAAGACAGATTTATCCTTTGGTCAGATGGTGTGCTCATGCACGGTAAAAAGCAAGAGTTTGGCTCTAAAGAATTCCCAAAGCCGGGCACCATGCTAACTATGTTGTTAAATCGTGGCGCTATCGAGAAGATGGAAGCCTGGCAGAAAGAGATCGAAGCACTCAAAGATCCCGATAGACTTACGTTGCGTCTCTATAGTCTTAAGGTTGCACGTACGATGATGGATTACGCGTTCGGCGTTGCTATGAGTAATAAGCCATTCTACAGTGCCAGCCGAAAGAAGAAAATTGCTCATATCAAAGAAGTATTCCCGATGGATCGTCAAATTCTAATAGTTGAACAGATTTATTATGGCGGTCGTATCAAGCATAATGATCTTAAAATGCTTGTTGAGGCCGGATTGAATGGCATGAGACGCACATTTCCCCGGATGGAGATTATTGAGACTGAGGTGCTAGCGGGTAGATAAGAATGTGTTGATTATTGTGTTTTAAAATGCTCAATAGATTCGAATAGTTTATTGCTATCTGAGAACGTCTGGTGCTCAGATAGCACTGGTTTAAATGCTTCACAAATAGCCACAACATCGCTGGCACTAACATTTGTGAAGAACTTCGTCTCACCATTTTCGGTATCGGGACGCGATACTCGTATAAATCCGCTAAGGCCAATTTCTTCACTACCAACAAAGAAATCCAGGTCAGCTTTGTCTTCCCCGAGGTAGCCTGGCAAGTAGCCGTAATCTACAGGATACGTGACACCTTTGAGCGGATAGTCACTGCTGGCATGGAAATTCTTGTAAGTGCCTTTTTGATTTTCAATGACAATAGTATTAAGTGGAGCTGGTAGTGCAGAAACATTCATATTCCTCATAATAACAGAGGCTTACTCTATACTGGTGGTATGAGCCAAACAATAGTATCTGAATTCCGTCTCAAGCTATATCCTAAAGATTTTGTCGCAATGCGAAAGTTCTACGAAGAAACGCTTGGTTTTATAGTCTTAAATGAGTGGGACAGAGGCGAAACTGATCGGGGTGTCATGTTTCAAGTAGGTTCCGCCGTATTGGAAGTACTGACACCAGAAAACGCATACCAGCCAATCGCAGGAAGTGGCCTTTCCCTTGAAGTACCGGATGTACATGAGCTGTGGACACACCTGAAAGATGAGGTTCCTGTTATTTTTGAGCTACGAGATAATTCGTGGGGTGATACTTCTTTTTGTATTGCTGATCCAGAAGGATTTGAGCTAACGTTTTTTACAGAGACTTCCTGAAACCAGTTGTCTACGATTTAACTAACTTCACTTCATCAAAATTATTGTTGTCGATAATAATGTCGGCATCGCTAGGTCTGCCTCGGTCTTCCCAGTAGTAACCTTGCACCTTCTGATGCATTTCCTTTATCTGCTCAGGAGTACGGACATCGCTGTCTCGCAGAAGCTTCCTTTTAATAATGTTCTCTTGCGTCACGTCAACTAAAATGACAAAGTCCATTTTGTCTAGCATCATACTTGTATCAAAGATGATGAAGTCATTAGGCTCCGCTTTGCGAGTTGTTTCTAGTACGGTGCCGGTCTCGCGAGAATAGGGGTGAAATTCGGTGCTTTTGGCAGCCTTTAGTTCCTGAATAATTCTTTCGTACTCATCAAGGCGAAACATATTCTCGAGTATTTCCCAGTGAGATTTGCCTGCAAATTTTCCGCTCTCGTAATAAGTTGATTTCATCGGTTCACGATCTTTGCGAGAGATGAGGAACTCATCGTGATTAATGAGAGTATAGGCTAAACGTGCCTGTTTGAAATATTTTTCAAGTAAGGTTACAAGGTAGCTTTTGCCGCTCCCCGAATCTCCAGCTATAGCGACAAAAAGCGGTCGTTTGGTTTGTTTAGTAATTCGGTCAAAGCAGTGTTTTGCGATTTCTTCCATGAAACAAGTATACAACTTCGGCGCCTATCAGGCGCAATTAGCCTCTAGTTTTTTGTAATTGATGTCGTCCCAACTTTTAACCGTCATTACCACGCCCGGCAATGGTTCTTTTGGTGGGTTATACTGCGTAAAGCCAATAACTCTACAGCCAGCCGCTCGGGCAGCCTGAACACCCGTTAAGCTGTCTTCAAAAATGACACAATCTTTTGAGGATAAGGCTAGCTTTTTTAAAGCATAAATGTATGGTTCGGGGTGAGGTTTATGCTCTTTAACATCGCGACCTGTTACGATGACCGAAAAATACTGCCTAATGCCAAGAACTTCCAGTTTAATGTCAACTTTTTCACGCAAGCTGGATGATACGATGGCACACGTTACGCCGTGCTGCCTCAGCTCATGTAGGAATGTAATCAGTCCTGGGTCTGCGAATGCTCCATGCTCTTCGAGGTCTTCGCGCAGATTTTCTTTTGATGCAAGTGCAAATTCCTCATGGTCTATAGCAATACCATGATAATTTTTAACGTTGGCGAGAAGTGTTTTGAGTGATGCTGCACGGTGGCCTTCACCTTGAGGGTCGGGTATAGCGTTGAGATCGACATTATACTTAGCAAGTAGTTTTTTACGAGCCTGAAACCCAATCTCTACCGAATCGATTAAGACGCCATCCATGTCGAATACTACGGCTTTAATCATTATTATGCCTTCGTTCCCATTCAAGCCACCCATCTACAACCTTCGGCAAATCATTAGCGTGGAGTAATGGCTCACTACGCGAGGAAATCGCTAGCCCTAAGTCCCAAACCACGCTGCGGATATCACCAATAATACCGAAGGCCGCAACTGCTTTTTCATCAGCTTCATTAAAGGGTCGCACTGAACGATAGCCTTCGAGCCAGGCCTTAAAATAATTCTCTGAGAGCTTCAAAACACGATATGGTTCAATTGCTCGCCATGATTCACCTGAGCTGTTGAAATCGAAGATGGTGAGCTTATCGCCATCTATATGGATGTTGTCGGGTTTTAAGTCCATATGACAAACACCGTAGTCGAGTAAAGGGTTATTGATGATATTTCGTAAACGCTCCGAGAGGTCAACGACTCGTTGTAGTTGTCCGCTTTCAACAAGCAGTGGGCGCATTCGCTCAAGCTGCTCGTTGATGAGCAGATCTGCGTCATATTTTGTATGATGCAGTGGAGACGCAAACGTATCTGCGGCCTGATGAATCTGTGCTGCTGCTTCACCAATTAATACATAGGTTTCGCGCGAATCCTTAGGCTTTTCTCCGGCCGCCCATTCATACATCACACCAATTCGTTTCTCACCGTCTACAATAAACATGTTGAGATACTCTTTTTTACCTTTTATAGGGTGTACGACCGGTACATCGTGATCTAAGAGGTGAAGCAGCAAATCTATTTCCCATTGAATTTCGGCTGATGGCGTAGTTGTATACAGTTTAAGGGCAAAATCCCCATTTGGCGTAACGACCTTAATGACGTCATTGGTTGGTGTACCGAGGTCTTTGCATATTGGATTTTCCAAATGGTAGGCATCTAGTAGCTGATCGGTGATCTGTTTTATATCTAAGGTCACCTTATCCGTCTACCCTCAGTAACAAGCCACTTACCCGTCTCCCAGTCACTGTCGGGTTCGTCGTTTTTAAAACGTATGTCAAAACGGATAGCTAAGCCAGGCCAGGGATGTTGTACGTATACGGTTCTGAAGTAGTCGGCAAGCTCTGGGAAACTAATGCCATATGGCTCAGGGAATAGCTGTTCGACCTGTGCTCGCGTAAGATCGGTTTCAATATCTATTTGGATCGTAGGAGCGGGAGAATAGGTATCATATACTAATTCAAACTTAGGCTCGCGACCAATAGGAAACTCAGTAATACCTGCGTTGTGCTCAGCTGATGTGGCTGGCAAAATAAATGGCCAGTCTTCTCCTGTCGGGTACTTATAGAGATTGCTTTGTTTGGCTATATTGCCCAAAAACTGTTCCCAGGTTTTGCGTGAGATAAAGGCGGAAGGAATATTAAAGCCTGTATGATCAATCCGGACAATATGCGATTTCAATCTGGCTGCAACTTCTTTAATATCAAGGCGATAGATAGTATCCGTACCAGCATGAAGCTCGTAGTATGTGCCGTGTACATCTTGCTTTGTTATGATTTGCGTAAAGCCCCTGCTGTCAATTTCGTAATCTGAATTCTGCTCGGGATTAACGCATACATTACCAACACTAAGGGAAAGCTCAGTGGCGTCTTCAAAGCATAGTTGCAGAAATGGAACGTCTGATTGCGTAAATATTGTTTTAGGAAGAGCGTTTGCCGGTTCTATTGCAATAATCTCAATACCGTTGTCTTTCTGTGGCTGGGCATTCGGAAGCTCTAAAAGTATTGTGCTGAGTTGTTTGAAGAATTCGTTATCATCCGTGGTATTGTTTGGAAATTTGTAGATTATATTTTGAATCACCTTCATATAATCATTTCTCTATCACCGTCCACCACAAGTGCCCGTGCATCACCTAGCGGTACCGTCCGGAACCCATCAGCCTTTAGTTTGTCATCGATGCCACGAACGATTGCCGCATACTTCTTATTATCTATGTGTGGCACAATAACTTTATTTGTGAGGCTAAGTCCTTCATAGATAACTCCTGGGGAGGCTTTAGGGTCGTCAGCCACTTCAAAATGATGCAAGGTTGGCCCCGCCACGATTGCTCCAGCACTACCACCACCATAGACCACACCATTTTGTACGAGGTCTTTTATGATATTCTCAGCTCCCGTATCACGTAATAACCATCGCAAATAATAGACATTACCGCCGCCAAACCAAATGACATCTTTATCTGCTAGTTTTGTATGAAGCGTTTCTAGGTCTTGGCCGTAATTCTTTAGATCAATATATTCGACATCAAAGCCGTGGCTCTCGATCATCTGGCGGTTGCGCATCAGCCAGCCTTTGGACCCCTCCTCGACATCGGCGGCATTTTCAATGACAGCAATCTTTATACTTCTAGCGGGTTTGCCCACAAGCTTCATGAGATGTGGTGCTTGTTCTTTGGAGATGGCCTGGGAAGAGAGGAAGAGTTTCATACTACAGATTCTCCAATGACCACTTCAAGCCCTTAAGATATTTCTTTGGAGACTCTCGCAGTTCTTTTTCTAGTTCAGCTCGGGTAAACCATTTAACCTGTTCGACTTCCTCTTCTTGAATTGTAAAATCCTCCACTGGCATGTCTACAACCAAGGCGTACCACTGATCGAAATAGTTATATTCGCCGCGTACTCGTAGATTTGGGCCAGGGGTTGGCCGTATATCCTTGAGCCCGATTTCTTCCTCGGCTTCTTTGATAATGTTGCTTTTATACGTTTCGCCTTCATCAAGCGTTCCAGCTACAGCAGGACCCCATTTGCCAGGATCGTGGCTCTTAGTGAACTTGCGCTGAGCGAGAAGGATATCTCCTTTGGAATTAGTAACCCAAAGAGCGGAGACGCGGTAGATGTCTTCCTTTACCAGAGTGCCGCGTTCTTTATGGCCGATGATTTCGTCGTTTTCGTTGACGATTATGATGCGGGGTTTAGGAGTTATCTTATGCATTACGCTTGCCCCCAATCTACAATCTCAGTGAATCGCACGTAGAAGCCGAAGGGATCTATTACGCGAAAGTCTCGTTTACCCCAGCGCTTTAGGGTTAATGGTTGAGAGATAGCCTGTTTGTCAAAGGTGTCACTAACGTTTCGCCAGAGACCTTCTACGTCACTGACCGGTACAGTGATTTCAACGCCGTATCCTCGGGGTGTGTCTGTCGGAAAATCGACGAAGTATGCGTGCTTGGAAACGTTTTCTTTATCGCCATAGAAGTTGAGCGTAGTGTCACCAATCTCATCGCATCGCCGCATGACTAAGTAACCAAGATCACTACCGCCACCCGACGTCGGATCATAGGTAGTTTCTTTAAAATCTAATTTGCCATAAAAGTCGCGAACCAGCTGGAAGCTCGGTACATGCAGTTCAAGAACAAGGTTATTGCGGATGGGTACTTCTGCCATGTCAATTATCTATATGCTTAATGCCAATTTCAGGGAACATCGTTGGCTTATCAAACGTGAGCAGGAATTCGACAGTTCTAGCAACCTCATCGGTGTCGAGGCCTTTGGTCATGTCTTTTTCGATATCCATCTTGCTAAACATGTCGGTTTTCATCATGCCCGGATAGATGCCGGTGACGGCAATACCAAATGGGGCTAGCTCGGGCTGCATAGCCTTCGTAAAGCCGGTGATCGCCCACTTGCTCGCAGTGTAAACACCTCGCTCGGCTTTAGCATAAAAACCACCCTGAGAATTAATGTTGATGACGAGGCCAGATTTTTGCTGCTTCATAGCTGGAATGACTGCCTTGGTCATATTGATAACACCGAGTGTGTTTACCTCAATGACTTCATGAATACGCTGTGGGTCGTTTTCTTCAAGTGAGCCTTGAATCCAAAGACCGGCATTATTAACCAGGCAATCTACAGAGCCTATCTCCTGGGCTACCTTTTCGACTTGCTCATAATATCGGACGTCACAGACCCTGTACTCGCAGTCGAGTTCTTCGGCTACGGCTTTTAGTTTTTCTTCGTTAGGTGAGAGAATGATAATTTTATTGTTAGGTGCGAGTCTTGCGGCAATGGCTTTGCCCAGGCCGTCACTGCCACCGGTGATGAGGATTGTTTTCATATCCCTATTATACAGATACAAGCCTGTTTTCCTCTAGAAAACAGGTCAACTCTCCTTTGCTAAAGTAAAAGAGAGTTACAAGATAAAGTCCACGACTTAAACCTCTTCCCAGATCATACTCGCTACACCAGAAGCCTGCACCTTATCTAAAGTTGTCACGCGGAAGTGCAGCTCCTCATTCGGCCAATCTTCTTCAATTAGCTTCTTGATGCGCCGCTTCACATATAACAAATCGGCAACGTTAGGACAAATAAAGAGGGCTATCGGCGCCGTACCATTAGCCTCATCCCAATCCGCCAGATATTCTATGCAGTCCTTAACTCGCTTTCTGAGCTGGTAACGTGGCAGCGTTTGCTCAAAGTTCTCCAATAGGTAATTTGTGGTTTTGCTGCTTTGCTGCTTTGCAAAGAAAAGGTGTGGGTTAATTCCGTCAAGAAAATGGTACTCGCTGTCAGGATCAATATAATCCGCAGGCAGCACGCAAACATACTTCAATTCATCATTGCTTTTGGCCTGTAGGGCAATACAGCAGTCCGCTATCAGCAAACAGTGGTCGATAAACGCCTTTGTTCTTGCCGGTTCTTTATACCGCTTCCTGAGTTCTTGGCTCGGGTATTCGTTGAGGCTACGTAAATATCGAATACCATTAAGGGATAGATAATAGATTGCTGGTTGGCTTTTGGCTATGAAGTCGTTTGGATTGTAGTGCCAATCTACATACTGCTTGTCTCGTAAGTCTTTTAACCAGCTTATGATTCTTCTTTTATCTTTATGCTTTAGTAATGTCTGTATTTGTATTCTGTTAGGGAATCTATATTTATAAATTAGTTTTAGTATTGCTTGTTGTTTGGGAGTTATTAGGGGAAGTGGTTTTGTCATGATGAGTGAGTTTGTGATTGGCGTGCTGATATATTTTGCCTACCCCTCCTACTCCGATTATTTTATAGGTAAGGGGGACGATAAAACTAGTATAACAGATTGAATACCGATAAAAACTGTCACCTCCCTCGGGGACAATTCTCAAGTGCTAGACTATAAGCATGAGTAGACCAAAAGGCTCCAAGAACGCCAGAAAACAAGACCCAATATTTTCACTAACTGTAGAGCAGCGTATCGATCTTCTCGCTAACTTAATTGTCGATACAGTCATAGAAGAACGGGCACTGCAGAAAGCCGAAAATGCTACAATAAAAACTATGAGTTTTCCTATAATTCCCCTCCCAGAAGACAATAATAGTAAGCCGGCACAGTTCTTCCGTAAAATGGATACTGAAGCCAAAGAGCAGGGCATGTCAGGTTGGTTTGAGCTAATAGCCAAACAATCACCCGAGATGGCAGATATCTTTGGCCGGATAGTAGAAGGAGAGCTGGCCGCTATTGGGAAAGATCGCGAAACTAAGCCCGCGACTTCTTAGTCAACGACTTATAGGTTAGTCGCTTCCCATTCAGATTACCGAACCAATCCTCAAACCGCTCGCCATCCGTCATGTCACGCGTATTCCAGCGGTAGCTATATTCATCACAATATTTCTGCAAATGCTTCGGACTAACATGGTGATAGATGCCGTTAATGCCGCGCTTCAAGTGTGACCAAAACGACTCGGCGGTGTTTGTACTAGCCATGCCATTTACAAATTCTTTGACGCCATGGTTGACGCTTTCATGTTTGTAGCCGATCTTCGGCAATGTTCTGTATGGCATGTGTTCGTCAGTGTACACAGTGGCGTCAATATCTATGTGTTTACGAACTAAGTTCATGAGAGTTGCACTGCCAGTATTGTCGGTGACGACAGCATGCAAATTACCGCCACGCTCTACCATGCCGACAACCGGTGTTTTGCTATTCTTGCTGCCGAATCCTTGCGCACCTTTACCAGTCAGGTACTTGGTGCGTTTGGTAGCGTGCTTATTACTATCCTTGCCGCCAATGTATGCTTCATCCATTTCTACCTGATCTTTTAGTTTCTCAAATGTACCATTCTCAAACACATAGCGAATACGCTGGAGCATGAACCATGACGTCTTTTGGGTAACACCAAGGTACTTCGCGAGCTGGATAGAGGACACGCCTTTCTTGAAGCTGGTGCAGAGATAGATGGCGAAGAACCACTTTTGCAACGGAACTTTGCTATCTTCAAAGACACTCCCCATGCGGACAGTGAAGGGCTTGCGGCATTCGGCACATTTTAGACGACCACTAGCAAGCTTATATGCCTTGATTCCAACGGTGCCACATTTTGGACAGATAATCTCGTTGCCCCAGCGTTGCTTAGCTAGGAACTCTGCGCACTTTTCCTCGGTACCGTATTGGTTGAAGAATTCAAAGAGATTTGATGTTTCCATATCTCTATTGTACAGGGGTAGTTTGGTAACGTCAAGTATATAATTGCCTAAATATATAGTGATGTCAATAGACGGCCCCTTGTAGTGTAGGGCAGGCGAGACTCTTGCCTTGCCACTTGAGGGTTTATTTGCTATACTAAGGGCACTTGCAAAGAGGGAAGATCTATATATTCAACGATTACCCTCAACTCGTATTTATGTAATTAACTATTTTTCAAGCGTAATATTATAAGGAGAAAAATACATTATGGGTCAACGACGACTCTCTACGCCGCAGAACGATGACAAATCAAAGCAGCCACGCCCCCCACAGGGGCAACAACAGCGGCCAAAATCAACAAACACGGTGCTTAATAACACTACTACCCGAAAGGGTGAAGTGTTTCGTGCCCAGCGCCGTACCAGCGAAAGCGTCAATCTTCGTGCTTCGCAGCACATGATTAACGTGCCGGTGAACAAGTCTATTTATAACGGCTATCAGGGGCGTCAGTTTAGCCTGGCCGATCAGCCAAAGCGTCCTCGTGCGCCGCGTCCTGTGCTAAAAATCATGCCAGTTGGTGGCCTTGGCGAAATGGGTATTGGCAAAAACATGATGGCGATCGAATACGATAATGACATTATTGTGATTGACTGTGGATTTTTGTTTCCAGGGGCTGACTACCCGGGCATTAACTACATTACACCCGACATTTCGTACCTGAAAGAAAACAAGCACAAGATTCGCGGCCAGATTTTCACTCACGGTCACCTTGATCACATTGGTGCCTACCGTCACGTGGCACACGAAATACCCGCACCGGTATATGCCAGTAAATTTACCCTTGGCATGTTGCAACGCACCATGGAAGAGGCAACCAGTGGTTACGAGCCCGATTACAACGAGCTTAACCCTGAAGCGCATGAACGCGTGCAGCTTGGTGATAGTTTTTCTGTCGAACTTGTTCGCGTTAACCACTCTATCCCCGATGCGACAGCGGTTGTTATTCGTACGCCCCTTGGTGTGCTTATCGACACCGGTGACTGGCGTTTTGAAGATGATCCAGTAGACGGCAAGAAGTTCGACCTCGAACGCCTCACCGAAATCGCTACAAAAGAAGGCATTTTGATGCTTATGAACGAGTCGACCAACTGTGAGTCAGATGGTACGCACACGCACGGTGAATTCGACATTCAGCACTCAATGGGCCAGGTAATGGAAAAATACCCGAATTCTCGCCTTATCATGAGCTGTTTCTCATCGCAGATTCACCGTATGCAGGTAATTTTAGAAGAAGCCAAAAAGTACGATCGAAAAGTCGCCTTTGCCGGCTACAGCATGATCCAAAACCTCGAAGTGGCGCTTCGTGCCGGGGTTATTAAAATTCCAAAAGACGTTGTAGTCAAAATGGAAGACGTTGTAAAGCTGCCCGATGGCAAAGTAACGATTGTGTGTACCGGTTCACAGGGTGAATTTAACGCCGTACTTAACCGTATGGCCAGTGGTTCGCACAAGTTTATTAAAATCAAAAACAGTGATGTTATTGTATTTTCATCAAACCCAATTCCTGGTAACGAAAAATACGTTGTTCGTACGGTTGACGGCCTTATGCGAGAGGGAAGCGATGTTATTCAAAACGGCAAAACCCACCTTACCGGCATTGGCCCGCTGCACCTTTCAGGACATGGCTATTATGATGACCACGTAAAGCTTATTAACGCGCTTAATCCGAAATACTACCTGCCAATTCACGGCGAGTTCCACATGCTTCACCACAACGCCGAACTGGCTGAAAAAGAGTGTGGCATTCCACGTGACAACATTTTTGTCTGTGACAGTGGTGACGTGATTGAAATCGACAGCGAAGGCGCCCGAAAATCCGGCCGTATTCCTGTTGGCGGCATTATGTACGATGACAGCGGCGCAATTGTATCCGAAGTGGTGCTAAAAGACCGTATTCACATGGCAGGCGAAGGTATGTTTGTGGTTGTTCTGACGGTTGCCCGCGGTAGCGGACGCCTTATGACCAGCCCCGATATCATTTCCCGCGGGTTCATTTACCTGCGTGACAGCGAAGAGCTCATGGGGACGATTCGCCAGTACCTCAAGCAAAAAGTTGCCCGCAGCTTTGGCGGCAAACGAGTCGACCTCGATATCGTTAAAAAAGAACTAAAAGATGAAATTACGCATATTTTGTACGACCAGACTCG
>DATHGD010000054.1:0-10343 GCA_035317765.1 Saccharimonadales bacterium (SeqCode)
ATTCGCTACAGCCTGTGTAGTGACAGTAGGGGCAATCACGCCGGCAATACCCAGTACCTCGACAGTGACTAGTGAAAACGACTGTGAACCCGGCGCAGAAAGGCCCACTGTTTTTGAACCAGTTGCCCCTACATCATCGTAGTAAGCCCCGTAGGCAGTGGTCGTACTCGCGTTGAACGAATAAGTAAGTTCCAGGCCATTGCCGCTCGTTGGTGTAATGCTATTTATCGTACGCCATGTTCGACTTGCACCGTCAAGTGCGGCCCAGTCATGGTTAAATACCACTATAGCACTGTTAGCCTGAGTTGTCCCCAGACTAAGCGATGGTGCACCGTTTCCGTTGACATTGTCTGAAGCTCCCGTGCCATTGGCATTTCTAAAGACCGCACAGCTAAAGCCCCAAGCGGTTGACGCATCACTGGCCGAACAGCTAAGCGTCCAACTTGTACCCCCTGCCGCATCAACAGCACTCCATAGATAGGCTGATGCTTTGCTGCTGATCGCAATCGATTGTAAAAGGCTAAAAGAAACACTGTTTCCCGTAGGTGTTGTAAGGGTTAGTGGAGTTGAAGCACCTACCGTGTTACCGCCTCCGTATACCACTAGCGTATCGCCTGCCTGCGTGGTGACAGAAAGCGTTTTGGTAGTTCCAGTGGTAGTGTAGCTGGTATTATACGCGGCTATAAATGTTGGTGCAGCCATGGTTTACTTCCTAGTATGTCGCATTAAAGATTACATTGTAAAAGTTGGCACGCTGCACGTAGGACACACTTGTGTTGTTAATTTGAGTACCGTTGATTGTTGTTGGGCCCGCCGATGTTCCTGCCGTATAAATCCCTTGGAAAAACATCACATCACGGTTAGCCGTTGTACCGCTACCAATAGGTGTAAGGACCGCATTTGTTGCTCCACCCGCCACCTGGTTGTTACCATACATCGTATAGCCAACGTTTGCGTACGTGGTAGCACTTGAAATAACCGCCGCTACCCAGTATTCTCCCGCGCTCATATTTACATTCATAGGTACTGTCATTTGACGCATGGAGTTCACCGAGGTGTTAGCTGTTGTACTCGCAGACTGCGACCACTGAAAACCATTATTGGCGCTACCCGATGAGGCAAGCGATAGCGTTGAACCGTTTAAGCTATAAATTCCCATCCAGAGCGATATGTTAGCCGAAGCAGTTGTTGCCGACGTATTTGTGGCCGCCGACAACGAACCACCTATCTTCATGGCACTGCCCGATACGTTAAACGGAACGTACATATGGTTTATAGAAAGCGACCCCTGGCCAATCGCACCAAGTGAAGTAAAGAGTCCTTCGGGGTATTCAAAGCGGGAAAGCGTTGCGCTTGGAGTAAGCGGCACTCCAATACTAATGGTCGAGCCGTTGGTGACGATACTCAGTGCACCGGTCGCTGAAAGGCTTGAGGTTTGCGGGACAGAAAAATTAAAGGATTGACCGGTCGTTGAGGCTATCGTCATAGCACCACCAGCCACCGCCAGGTTTGCCGTACCGCTTGTATAAACTGTTTCCGCGTTTGCCAGCGCAATGCCACCGCCTCCTCCACCAACTCCGGCAGATATGGTTACGGCGTTGCCGTTTTGGCTAAGGGTAACGTTATTGCCGCCAGCCAGCGACAGCGTTCCGCTGCTTATGTGGGCCATCGCTCCGGCTGTATTTCCACCAAGGGTAACGTTGTGCAAATTCTGGGTTTGAACCGTTTGGTTGGCCGCTGAAATCGTCATGGTTGCCGAGGCACCATTGATCGACTGGCTTAATGTCACGTTATTGCCCCCGGCAAATGCATAGCGCAAGGCCGAGCCGCTGATAACGCCACTTGTTCCTACACTGTTACCCAAGTTGCTCATACCAAACGTATTGGAGCCAGCTGCTCCGCCGGCGCCACCGGAAATAGTAATGGCATTGCCGTTTTGTGAAAGCGTAATATTATTACCGCCAACAAGCGTAGCCGTACCAGAGGATACCAGCGACCCCGCACCAGCAGTATTCCCACCTATCGTGAGATTGATCCGTCCTCCGTTAGCTGGTGGTATGTACGTCATAACTTACTCATATTATATACCATGTACTTCCATCAGAGATAACGGTAAGCGAGGTGTACTGCAGATCGAGCGAAACACTAGTCTGACCATCAAGCGTATCGCCCCCCGAACGAGCTATCGTACAGCTATTAGCCGAGCCATCAATGCGCTTTACATAAAAACGATACCCGGAGTTTGCCGAGGCTGTGGGCAGGGTAATAGTGACATTACCACTAGCGGCGTTGGCAAATATCACCACATCTGTACCCGCAATAGTATAGTTGCTCGTTTTAGTACTGGTCGCCAAAGTCGTATCGGCATCGCCCCAGGCAGGCAAGCCGCCGCTCACGCGGAGCGTTTTGCCCGTACCACCAACACCCAGGCGTACAAAATTACCCGATGAATCACGATAATACAAATCACCGGTTGCGCCCGATGCGTCATCGTAGAGCGCTATCTTTTTACGAATTGTCCCTGTTGTGATAGTAAAATAAAGACTATTTGAGTTAAATTCTACCGCACCCGCCTCGGCAGCAGTAAGTAGTGTTCCGGAAGTAAATTTAAGGGGGGCCGTACCGGCCGTGGCAGTTCCCGCCCGAATTGTGACAGCCTTGTGGCCGCCGTTTACCGGATTGTCGGTATCATCATTGTAATGTTCCTTCATGAGATACTGACGGATGATATCACCCCACAGGCCATCATCGCTGTTTACAATCGGAAGGCGTTGCTCGGCCACAGTTTAGGCTCCGAACTTTCGTGAGCCAAACCCATGAGATGCATCGGCCGCTTCGGCTACTTTTGGCGGTTCTTCGGTTTTTACAAAATGAGTAATGAGGGCAATTAAATTACCGAAACCAAAAAGTAACGCAATAAGCCCGCCAGAAAACTGGAGAAACTCCCTCCGCGTCATGTCTTTTTGCGATAATTTCTTATGCAAATTGTTCCACATCGGGAACATCCTCCTCTTTCCTCACCAGTATAGCAGAATCAGTTATGGTTTAACTAAAAGCGTATACGTTTTCGTCTCTTCGTTCGGGAGATTTTTCGGATAAACGACCATAGGCCAGCACCGATTAAAAGCAACACAACGAGTAAGCCTAGCAAAAGTTTCCATGGAATAACCCAAAAACTCACTTCTTTTACAACCGGTATATCTCGTTGTCCATCGTTATATATAGCTACAAGCTTTGCCGTATAGCGCCCAATAGGAATATTTGAAAGATTATTCCAATTCCATTGTAAACTCTTTTCCGAGGTACCGTCGCTATTCATTGTGGTACTCAGCACCTGAAATCCATTCGTCCACTCACTCGAAAGTGTGCGCACTGTGCCGGGTAAAATATAGCCGGCCGATGCGTTAACCGCTAAAGTATCTATGGGGTTTTCGTCCTGAGAGTTTCGCTGAATAAATACGTTACCTGCTGGCTGGGCGATCATATTGCCGGTGTTTTTGAATTTAATATCAAAATGAGCGGGTAAATATTCGTATACGGACTGACTCGTTGTAAATTCCTCTACATCGAGCTTACGCACCGCACCCGGACGATCAACGTTAAGCAGCGTAAAAAGTGCCACCGAGCCTTTCAACCGCCTTCCAACATCCGGTCCTTCGACTGCCCGCTGCCTGTTTATAACCAAGGCGAACGAGTAGCTAAAACCAGCACCTTTTGGCACAGCAAACGTTACTTTCTCTGAAAATACCTGACCAGGTTCAACCGTAAAAAATGGTGCGCCAAAGCTTATCCAACTTGCTTCCGGAGGTGCTTTTGTATCGTCAAATTCTACTTTTTCATTTTCACCAATCTTAAACATCCGTGGAGCAATTTTAAGATTTTCTGTTTTCGTACCAGTATTACGCACCTTTAGGTCAACCGTAGTGGTTTCACCTGGCTTTAGGGTCAAAACAAGCGGTGACGGCGATACCTGCAACGAAAACTCACCAGTATCAGCGGCAGATACGTTTTTTGAAAAAGCAAGAGAGCCAACGCACGCTACACCAATAATTACTGCAACAATAAAACCGCGCGTTTTTGCTCCGTTCATACCTTGTAGCCTAGAATAACCCAGCACCAACGACCGTGATAGTATCGCTGTAATCGGAAGCTGCTGCTGTCGTTGGGCTAATTGCCACATTGTTTTTAAGTGTCAAAACCGCTGTATCGGCAGTACCGGTAGAGCTAGCGACTGAACGCAAGGTGGTATCTAAGCCGCCACCTTGCCCTGTTGCCGTGCCAACAAACGGCGCAGCTACCGAGATAGTTCCCGAGCCACCTGCCTGTGTACTAGTAAGACCCGTGTTGTAGCCGGCAGTACCTGCAACGAGCGTACTATTTGTTCCTGGTGTCGTTGAGGCTATGGTGCTTGAGGCCGAGGTAGATAAAAGCCCCGTATTGGCATCTTTTGCCCATACTATCCAGCCATTTTTAGCATTGGTACTTACTGTGGCGGTTCGTGGCGTAGGACTTGAGGTAACGCTACCGGTCGCAAGTGTTCCCAGTGCATCTGTATTCGCGCTGAGTGAGAATGAAAACGTTGATGGAACTGTTGCCGAAACGGTAATCTGGTCACCCGTAACACTGGCGGTGCTATATCCGGCGGTGTCAATATTGCCCGGTATGCTTGTACGGGTAGTAATTGTTCCGGTATTTGAGCCGCTAGCGCTCGACTTTACTGTTACCGCTGCACTGTTTGTCCAGTTAAAGCAGTAAAGCGTTCCTACCGTTAAATCACCGCCAGGAAATGTTACTGTTTGGCCGGTAACGTTATTTGCCGTGGCAATAGTAGGCCATGCAGTACCACCGGTTGGCCATGCCAGGTTGGTCGTACTCACTGTAAAGTTGGCTGCCGTGCCAAGAGTGTAGCCAGTAGGAAACACTACCTGAACATCAGCTTCGACTGCAACGGTGGCAGGCTTCGCACAGACAGTTCCTGTTGTCGCCGTGCTTATTTGCATACGGTCAAAGCGAACGCTCGATTGCGTTAAATCAGCGGCGTGCACGAAAGACTGAGAAAGCGCCGGCAGTATGAGTGAGAACATCAAAAATGCAGCCACCACTACGGGGCGCAAAGACTTTATATGACTTACGATTGCCGATGGCACATGTGTTATGTTTTTCATATTTTCTCAATCATTTCTTATTTTTAGACGGACTATGTTGTTAGTATAACCACTATGGTTGCTACTTGCAAGGCTTTAATGTACACCCTTCATGCACACGTTGTGCGCCGCGCGCCAAGGTGATATTATTGCAATTAAACAGGCATCCAAATGAAAACAAAACCCGCTCAAAAAAAAGTTCATATGCGCTCAAAACGCCAATCGCGTCCGCTTCATAAAAAGCTCTTTCTTCATCCGCTCACTATTTTACTTTTACTGTGTGCCGGTGTGCTGCTTGCGGGTGCTACGTTTCAAAGCCATGCGGCCGACCTAGAGGTATCTGCTACCGTCCCGGCACCCATTCCTACTAGTCCGGCGATTATCACCTCCCCCTCGGATCAGCAGCATTTTACCGATTCGCTAATCACCGTTTCTGGCACCTGCCCCGCCGATTCATACGTTGAGCTATATAACAACAGTCAGTTCAGCGGCGTCTCCCAATGCGTTGGCGGAGCTTTTAGTATTCAAACCAGCCTTGTAGTTGGCGCCAATGTGCTGCAGGCAAAAGTATATAATATAACCGATAACGAAGGGGCCGTATCGGCACCAATTACGGTGCACTACGACCCGCCTTCGCCTGTTTCACCTCCCGCGTCCCTTCCTGAAAATACCGTTACGCCGAATAACCCCGATACATCGCCACCAAATGTAAGCCTACCTCTGCTGCCCGCTCCTCCACTTACCGGAACAACGGATTACCACTATCAGGCCCTTTATCCTGGGCAGCAGTGGAGCTGGAATATTGGCCTTGCCGGAGGAAGAGGACCTTACACAATTACTATCGACTGGGGCGATGGCACAACGACAACCATTGGACCTGATGATAAAACGACCTACACGCTAACCCATATTTATAAATCACCAGGCACCTACCACCCTATTATCACCATCACCGATCAATCGGGCCAAATCATTACTTTGCAACTGCTCGCCATCGTAAAGCCACCAACAAGTTCGTTATTTGCCGCTCCGGCCTTCCCGCTTGGCGATGTGCAAAGCTACCTTGGGGTTATTTGGCCGGCGTATGCCGTTATAGTACTGATGACCGCCAGCTTCTGGCTTGGCGAATACGAAGTATTTCAGCGCCTGGCACACCGATCCACCCACGGTTCTCATCGAATGATGCGTAAGTAAATTAACGCGTAGCCTGCCAATTTATAGCGTCAATTTTACCATCGGCCCGTGTCGTTAAAGCAGTTTCATTATTGGTTAAATCAAGGGTGGACAGCGCTGAGGCTGCGCTTTCATCCGAAGGGTCAGTAAGGGTAAGAACGAGTTTCGTACCATCGGGCGACCACGAAGGAGCATGAATCTGCTGATACACGCCTTTTTGCACCGGAATCCACACTACTGTGCCATCTTCTTCGCTAATACTCACACTGTCATCGCCGGAATCTTCTATAAATGCAATTTTATTGCCGCTGGGCGACCAAGAGGCCTCGTAACTGTCGCCATCGGAAATAACCGATCGATGAGTGCCATCGGGCCAAATTGTATACACCTCGTTACTGCTGTCGTTGTAAAGAATCTTTTTACCACTTGGCGACCACGAAACCCGGGAATCGACATTGTCTGACAATGTCGTCAGAGTAGTTGCACTGTTCGTTGCAATGTTTTTAACAACAAGCGTACGCTCGGTACCGGTATTTTTTTCATACACCAGCCGGGTGCCGTCAGGCGACCACGATGGCGAGCTGTATTGCACTTCTTTCGTCCAGCCAGTCACATTTTTCTCGTCCGAACCATCCGCATCTACGACAAACACCGCACTCTGAGGTGCGTGGTAGCGAGATGCTTTTTGATCGCGCACAAACGCAATACGCGCGCCATCACGAGACCACGCAGGTGCGCCTTCGCTAGCACCGGGGGAGCGTGTTAAATAGTTCTGCCCGCTTCCATTGGCGTACATAACTTTCAGCCGGTCGTGACCATCAACAAAAACCAATCTTTTGCCACTCGGCGACCACACCGGACTATGCCCGTCCCGCGCCAGTAACGCCCTGTGGCTACCATCAGGATTTACGCGCCAGATACTACTCTCACTTTCGGTTGTTTTCGCAAAAGCAACCATGCCATTTTTACCCGGAAAAACAGTTGCTGCACTCGCCGGAGCTGCTACTATCAGCAGAGCCAATACCACCGCTACTGTACTTACCCTGCTAAGAAATTGAATCATTGCCACCCTCCCATTTTTTAACTTACATCCATGATAAATCACGCGTTTAAAGCAATCAAGCAGAGGGCTATTTCATAGCCTCTAACATGATACACAAAATTGTAGTTCACTAAAATGAAATGCACCTCCTGGTCGGAAACGCATTTCATTTAAACAAAGGGTTTCCAAAGGAGGTGCTAATTAAGGGAGTCGGGCTGCTACTCGGGGCCAGCAGTAAAAAAGACCTCGTGGTTATCGGCAGCCTTGATCGCCTCCGCAAGTTCCATGGCCTCTCCGTCCCTGATGAGCCGTTGCATCCGAACACTGTCGTGCATCGCTACAATAGTAGACATAGGGCTGCCCTTGCTATCGTAATGACCGACAACCACCTGTCCAGGTTCGAGCTGAGACAGCAGCGAAATCTTGGTTGGCGTCTGGTCGAAAAGCGGGCGATGCCTACGAAGGCGCTTGCGCATCTTTGTGTTAGCCGTCCGCTCAATCAAGTAGCCGAGAATCACCATTCCAATGCCCTCTGGTGAAAGCGCGTTGCTAAAGATCGTAATCATGCAAAATATCGTACCCACGCCCATAGAGCTATTACCTATCAGCTCGGCAAACTTCAGCTCCCATTGCTTCCTGCGAAGCCGGATTCGCTTATCGTCACTCATGAATCTCCAATCACTCGGATAGTTTTTATTAAAACATAATTAGTAGATTGATTCAAGAAACGATTGCATAAACTATTCAATCACTAAAGCAAAACGCCCACCTAAAAGGTGAGTGTTTTACCTTAGTGATTTTATTGGATGTTAGGTGGAACTCATCTCTTCCCGGTATCTATCTATTACAGAAGAAATTAGAGTACTTAGGATAATGAAAGGAAATAAAGTATATTCTCAATACCAGTAGTTAAAAGAGGAAACTCAACAAATAAAGTATCATTTAAGTTAGTTTGCATATCGAGCCCGAACTGATGCGATAATTTGCCTCTCGTCTTGATCACCATTAAATACTTCCCAATTCCGCTTTTCTGCTTCCTGCTTAAGTACATCGTCCGGCGATATACAGTAGGCACTGTGAGCATGCGCCAGCATTTCAATATCACCTGCGCTGTCACCAAATGCAATATCGGGACGCATAGGGCCAATAACGCGGCGTTTTTCATTGCGATGAGCAAGAGAAACATCAATCTCACCGGTAAACGTACCTGCCGGAGCAGCGTATCGACTCGTAAGCGCCCGATCCATCCCCAAGAGCGCAACGACCACACTTGCCATATACTCCGGCTCGGCTGTCACGGCAACAAGTTCATGCGTAGGCTTAAGCAGCTTCATAATCTTAGCAGCAAAAGAACGTAAGAGCTCTGGATGACTCCCTACAAACTCGTGAGCGTGGTCTTTGAGCTCATCATATTTTTTACCAGACAAGCCTTGTGCATGCGACATAAGGACGCCATGTGCGGCTGTTTCATAATCTACTTCTTTACGCCGAAGAGCATTCAGGTGCGCTACGGCTTCGTCATACGAGCCGGGGTCTAGTAATCCACTGTCTCGTTCGCTCTTCATAACCGGAAGTACCAAAAAGGTGTTCGTAAGAGTATTGTCGATATCAAAGGCAGCTAAGCGCGCCCTGTCCGGAGAATTAATCATAATAAATAGTATAGCAGTACATTCGAGGTTCGATTGAATCCCTATGTTCAACCCTAAGCCCGAACGCTCGCTAGCTGCTCATAAAGAATTGGATTTGAAACAACAGAGTTAAAACAAACTTTTTACTAAATTTATAAGAATATAATTCACAGCCCTGAAGGCTTACCATGCGGCAAGTCTTCAGGGCTGTTATTGAAACCGCTACCGAGCGCTTCGTCCATCTTGATAGACGTGTCTCGTCACGTTGAAGTTCTGGTCGGCAGCATTCATCACTTCCTGCTCGAAGGCTGGCCAGGTCGACCTATCCGTGTTCGTGCCCATCATGAGCGACTTACCCTTGGCATCTGGCGTGAAGTCATTGCAGGAAGGCAACTTCTCGAAGACCGCCCTGACCGCCTGCAACTGTGCTTCGTCTAGCACTTTGCCGCAGAAGTAGACAATGGCGTAGAGACGCAAGCCAAAGCCAGTATCTTCGTAGGGGGGACCGAATGTCAGAACAATATCAAGCTTTGGCTGAGACATGCTCATCCTTTCGTGTTAGAACAGAACTTTGTAATTGTATCAGAAAATAAAAGTAACAGAAAGCAAATTATGGGACTGTCTAATCTGCCAATAATATCATGGTTATCTCATCAGCTATTAGGTGGAACACCATTTATTCAAATTTGACACTAATATACAACAAACTCATGAAGCTGGAGCTGAGCTAGTGAATAGCCTGAAAGTAAACACCTCGCCGACCACAATCAACAGGAATACCTGGACTGTGGTCGGCGAGGATAAGTCGCCATCGTGGTTTGATGACCTTGTGCTCCGGCCGCTGCGCAGCTACCTGCGCTTGCGCGCGGCCGACTTCACCGCAAAGTAGAGGTAGCCGAGGCCTTGCTCAACTTGAAGCCAGGCTCCCTCAATGACCCGAGTGTCGCCATCATGGGCGTCAAGCGCCTCTGATCGCCTTATGTAATCGGTGGGCGTGAATTCTAGTTGAACGAACTTCACGTATCCCGGATTGCCGATAACCAGGCTGGTCTGCTCAGAGCTCACCCGCATGACAGTCACCCGTAGGTAGTTTTTGCCAAACTTCCGGCGCCCTCCGACCAAGCCGTCAAAGACGTTTCCGACAGGCCTCTGGTCGCGCGCGTCAATAGCGACTTCGTCCACCCGCAGCTCAATCGTCATTTGATCTGGGGCTTTGATAACCAAGCGGTTGCCCGCTCGTAGATCCTCGAACTTGATGGCTCTCATGATGCCGCCTCTCTGATGTGGGGCTTCTAGGACTCGATTTATTATATCATAATTTGATTCACTCCGCAATACTTCCGTAATGGGGAGCGT
>DATHGD010000055.1:0-4015 GCA_035317765.1 Saccharimonadales bacterium (SeqCode)
TATCAGATGGCGCTATGTCACGCGGCAGAGCAATGTGGGTTTTACCGTGGACAGGTGGGACATTCCAGGGTTCGTGCTGTTTAGCCGGGAAGGTATCCATTTTCGCCTTCCCAGAATGCTATACTAAAACAATGAATAAAAACAAAGACAGTGAAATATTGGCGAGGCGTTCACTGCAAGTACAACGGGGTGGCGCACGCGCCGCAGTACTGGGTGTAAACGATGGGTTGGTGAGCATTTTATGTATCGTGTTGGCAGTTGCCGGTGCTGGTGCGGCTTCGAGCAGCGTGCTTTTAGCAGGGTTTGCGGGGCTTATTGCGGGTGCCGTGAGCATGGCTGCTGGCGAATGGATTTCGGTCAAGGCGCAGGTAGAACTTTTTACGGGTATCTTAAAGGATATTCGAAAGTTAATTGTAGGTGACCGCGAACTTTTAATTGAGCAGGTGACCGACAGTCTGTCGAGGAGCGGCCACACTGACGCGACAGCCCGAAAAGCCGCGCTTGAAGTTGCCGAAAATGAAACGCATCTAACAGATGTGTATGCTCGACAGGTAATGGGCTTTAACCCAGACGAACTTGGCTCGCCGTGGGTAGCGGCGTTTTCATCGTTTGCGCTCTTTACGCTCGGGGCTTTGGCACCTCTTGCCCCATGGTTTTTTGGCGGCGGAACATTGACCATTTGGTTGTCGATTGTCTTTACGGCAGTCGGTGGGCTGATTGTGGGCGGTTATATTGGCTCATCGAGCGGAAAAAGTGTTATATATGGTGCGCTGCGTCAACTTGGGATCATTGTTTTGGCAGCTGGTGTCACTTATGGTGTCGGCTATTTATTTGGCATCAGTGTCGGCTAGCGTAGTAAAAGGTATTGTAAAAAGTACATTCTTTTCACCTATTTTCACGGTCTATACTATAAGCACAAGCAGTTCCTATTAAGGCTTGTAAGGAGGCTAGTCATGAAAATAGCAACCAAAACAGTAGCGTCACTTTTGCTTGTGACCGCCGTGGCAGCGGCCGTGCCGGGCATTAGCAAGATTTCTGGCGGTAAACGCCGGCATGAATCGCAGTTTGACCGCTTGCTGCAACGCCACGACCGAAAGGGTGACCTGCGGGCGACAATTCTTGGTATAGAGCCAGCGCGACTACGGGCGCTTCTAAAGACAATGCCGCTAGAGGAAGTGGTTCGAGAGAGCGGTTTTGCAAGCACACGGGCATTTCGATTGGCATTATTTGGCAAGCTTAAAAATGAACTGCGACAACGCGGCTGGACGAGCCAGCGAATTGAACAGTATGTACTGGTACGAAGTGCCCGACTGGGCTAGCCGTGAGCGCGATTGTGGCGTACTATACTAATATATGACCCAAACAATTATTAAGCTTTTTGCTGATGGCACGATAATTCCTATAGTACTTATTGCAGGCTACGCACTGCTGTTTTCGGTTCCGCGCGGCCATCGTTTTGAGGTGTATGCTCGCATAGCAATGGCAGGCCTTACGGCATATCTGGTAGCAAAACTACTTGGGGCCGTCTACCAACCAAGTGGTGAGCGGCCATTTGAAATATTAGGGGTGGCTCCTGGCGCTTCGTATCTTAATAACCCCGGTTTTCCTTCAGACCACGCGCTGTTTGCAGCTTTTTTGACGTTTGCCGTATGGTTTGAGACAAAACGCAGGAATCTGGCGATTATTCTAGCGGTACTGACGGTCGTTATGTGTACTGGCCGGGTTTTGGCGCTGGTACATACGCCGCTTGATGTGATTGGCGGCATTCTTGTTGCGGGGGTTGGCGCGCTTTGGTATTTACAGAGCCGCAAAACAACCGCTAAGCATCCTCTCGTTAAAACTGCAAAAAAATAGTATAATAAACCCTATTAGAGTAATGGTAGGTAAATTATGAACGAAGAAATGCAGCAAACTGAAACACAATCACCCTTTATGCCAATGAGCGGCCGGCAATTGTTGCAAGTAGCCGTATTGGGCCTGATAGTTGGGCTGGCGGTATGGGGCATGGCATTTTTACTTGAGAACTACGTTTTTAAGGCAATCATGTGTCGAGGTGCTGTGAGTGCTACGTGTGGGATGACCTCACAGTATGCCACGGCGGTGGCTACTATTCTTGCAGGTGGTATAGGGTTGTTCGGACTGGTGCGGTTTCAGGTGTTTCGGCCGCTTCTTGTTGTTATAGCCGCTGGTGTGGCTATGTGGGGAATTGTTGGTATTACAGCGGTACTTTTCCCCTGGTACGGCGTTGGCATTGCGTGCGCACTATTGTATGCATTAAGCTACCTGGCCTTTACCTGGATTCTTCGTGTGAGGGTCTTTTGGATCGCTGTGGCGCTGCTGCTGGTTCTTATTGTGGCTGTTCGTCTTCTCTTGATGCGCTAATGCTATACTAGCTACATGGAACAAACTATTCTTTTTATTGTGCTCGCTGTCGTTATTGGCGGCTTTATTGCGGTTATTTATTTTATGAACCAGCGCCTGCGTGAGCTGAAAAATACCAATGCGGTTGAGCTTATG
The DNA here is from genome assembly GCA_035317765.1 of Saccharimonadales bacterium (SeqCode). Classification (GTDB taxonomy): domain Bacteria; phylum Patescibacteriota; class Saccharimonadia; order Saccharimonadales; family Saccharimonadaceae; genus DATHGD01. The sequence goes on from DATHGD010000055.1 coordinate 2,518, forward strand.
AAAACCGATGTGACTGAACTCACGCGTAGTGTGGTGGCGTTGCAACAAAACGTTGGCGATAAGCTGGACCGCAGCAGTATGGCTATGCAATCATCGGTGCAACGACAACTTGGTGAAAGCGCAAAACTGGTAGCGGACGTGACGCAGCGGCTGGCAAAACTAGACGAAACAAACCGCCGTGTGGTAGACGTGGCAGACGAGCTAAAAACGCTGCAAAACGTATTGCAGAATCCAAAGCAACGAGGTGTGTTTGGCGAATATTATCTGCAGTCAGTTCTCGAGAATGTCATGGCGCCCGGCCAGTTTCAGATGCAATATAAGTTTCTTGACGGTGAAATAGTTGATGCGGTTATATTTTTGGAAAAGGGTCAAATTCTTCCGATTGACAGTAAGTTCAGCCTTGAAAACTACAACCGTATGATCGAGGCTACCGACAAGCTGGAGCGTGCGCGACTACTTCAAAAAGTGAAGATGGACTTAAAAGGTCGGATTGATGAAACAAGCAAATACATTCGCCCAAGTGAAAATACGATGGATTTTGCTTTTATGTTTATTCCCAGCGAGTCGTTGTATTACGATTTGCTTATTAACAACGTAGGCATGGGTAGCAGCTCACGCGATTTAATTGAATATGCCTTTCGTGACAAACGCGTGATTATTGTGAGCCCTACGAGCTTTATGGCATACGTTCAAACGGTTATGCAGGGGCTTCGGAGCTTGCAAATTGAAGAGCAGGCTAAAGATATTCAAATTCGTGTAGGAAAACTTGGTCAGCATATCAGCAAGTTCGAAGAGTACATGCAAAAGCTTGGCAGTGCTCTGGGAACAACGGTAAATCACTATAATGCTGCTCATAAAGAACTGGGAAAAGTTGATAAAGACATTGTAAAAATCGCCGGTAATGATTCATCAGTTGATGCGCTTTTGCTCGACAAACCGACACGAGAAGACTAAACAAAATACCCGCTTGGCGCAATGCCAAGCGGGTATTTTTAACGCGAACTATTACTAAGCGTTCTGTTCTTTTTCTGCTCCACGAAGGAGATCGTACAAAATGAACCCGATAACCGCACCAAGAGTTGCACCAATCACGTATACGAAAATTGGCCATACGGTTGAGAAGTTGATCGCTTGAAGCGAAATAGCAACGGCTGGGTTAAGGATTGCACTTCCGCCAATGAAAGCGGCAGCTGAGCCGGCGATCATCAAACCTAGGAAGACACCAAGACCAACGGTCAAAGCGGCTGCACTACGTTCTTTCTTTTCACGAGTTGCACCAGCAACGGCAAATCCGAAGACAAGCGTTCCTAGGAACTCAGTAAAGAAGATAAACCATTCTTTACCAGTTGGAATTGCGGCTGCTTTAAACAGCTCGGCTGCGCCACTGTACATGTCGGTTGGCGATGCAGCAGGAGCAGCATGCGCGTAGGCATTAAGTACTACAAGTGCAAGCATTGCACCAAGTAGTTGAGCCACGATGTAGGCCAGTGCACGCATA
>DATHGD010000056.1:0-9181 GCA_035317765.1 Saccharimonadales bacterium (SeqCode)
GTCCCCCACGTATGATCAGCAATAAACCGAATCATCTGCTCGGTAAATTCCATGCCCATTTCCCAGTCTGCGTAGGCCCAGTACCATTCCATTGCCATATGCTCAGGAAGATGCTCATCGCTGTAATTTTCGTTGCGAAAGCGCGCGCCAATATCGAATACTTTTTCGTATCCCGCAACAAGAAGGCGTTTGAGCGGCAGTTCGTGGCTAATACGCAAAAAGAAATCTTGACCAAGTGCGTCCATGTGAGTTACGAACGGAGTAGCATCGGCGCCGCCAGCCGTGCTTTCAAGCACCGGAATGTTCACTTCCAAAAAGCCGTTCTGGTTCAGATAATCACGAGTAGCCTGCCAAAATTTCGAGCGGCGCACAAAGCGATCGCGTACCTCTTGGTTTACGTTCATATCAACGTAACGCCGGCGAAAGCGTTCTTCTTTATTAGTCAGCTCTGTTGGCATGGGGCGAAGGCTTTTAGTCAGTAAACGTAGCGTTTTTACCCCTACGGAAATCTCACCGGTTTTGGTTTTAATAATCTCGCCAGTTGCTTCAATAAAGTCACCTGTGTCAAGAAGCGGTAATTGTTTCATACCAAGTACACCGCGGGGTGCATCAAGCTCAGCTACGTCTCCGTCACGTAAGAATAGCTGAATATGACCGCTGAAATCTTTTACAACGATAAAGGCCAGCTTTCCAAATTTGCGAAGACCCATAACCCGTCCGGCAATCGTAACCGTCTTACCTTCCAGCTCATCAAAGTGAGATGCGACATCACCCGCATTATGTGTTCGATGACTTTTCGCCGGGTACGAATCAACCCCCAACTCTTTGAGTTCTTCTAATTTTCGCAGCCGCTCATCACGGTAATCTTGAAGTGTTGCCATAGTACTTTTTACTGTATCATATCTGTTACTTTGCTTCCAGTAAACAATAGGCTTGTGCTTACTGTAGTATTATGCTATAATTCCCCTTACAATATACGGTTAATTTTAAATTTAGCTCAAAAATAAAATGACGCTCCCACATCTCCCCTTCACCACAGAACATAGTTATCATGTCTGGAAAGCACAGGCCGAGCAGGCACGAGCAGAGGCAGCTCACAGGGCACTGATCGAAGAGTCGGAAAAGATTCGCCGAGGCGAAGAAATTCCCTCCAACAGAGTACTGCGACACCTCGCCCGTAATGCTGTCCGCCTAGCAGAAACTAGTGCTTTGTCACCTTTTATGATCTCGGATACTTTGACTACAACACAAGCCAATCTCCACGCAGTAGGAGTAGATGATACTCCAGAAACAGAAATAATCACTGATCTATCCGAGGGACTCATGGAAAGAATTCATCCCAATGAGGAGACTGACCCTCTCGATCATTTGGAAGCCGAAACCAAACGCTGGGCTATCGTACATACAACCACTAAACTTCCATACTCCGCTGCTTATGAAATAGGATGGGATCGCATTAAGGCAGCGTACGGATGGAAAAACGATGCTGATGATAATCTAATTCCCCCGGTGGGTCCTTCTGCGGGCACTTCTTACCCTACTACTGCAGCATTGGCCCCTCCCATAGACGACAAGTCACCTGTAGAAAAACAATAAATGGCTGCAGTATTGCAGCCATTTATTGTTTTTCTATTTTTTAGACTTCTTAACTAATCTTAACGATTTCGTACGTCATCTCGCCCTTTGGCGTTGTAATCGTGGCTTTGTCGCCAACTTTTTTGCCCATCAGCGCCATTCCAATCGGAGATTCATTGCTGATCTTTCCTTCGAGAGGGTCGGCTTCAACGGGCCCTACAACACTATAGGTAACTGTTTTGCTGCCCGTCTTTAGTTCAACTTTATTTCCAAGCGCTACTTTTGAGCTTTTTCCAGCTTTAATAATCTCTGCGTTTAAAAGAATATCTTCAATTTCCGCAATACGACTTTCTACAAGCCCTTGTTCTTCGCGCGCACTGTCATATTCTGCATTTTCGCTAAGGTCGCCGAAATCTCGTGCCTCCGCAATTTTATCCGCAATAGCGCCACGACGACTTTTTAGCTCTTCAAGCTCTGCTTCAAGTTCTTTTTTACCTTCGTCAGTAATCTGATACATTTTTTTCATCGTGTTTTATTCCTTTATTACATTACCGTAGCGTATAACAAATATGTGTATACGCTACATATGGTGTAAGCTCGCATAGTGAATCCTACAATCAACTCAGTTTAACAAGCAGGTCTTCACCTGTCAACAGCTTAGTTTCCCCAGTTTTTCGCACTGTATATTCATATTGACCAGCTTCAATCAAACGATCGCTCACCGTGACTCGATACGGAATGCCCATAAGCTCGGCATCAGCGAATTTTGCGCCTGGTCGCTCGTCTCGATCATCGTAGAGCACCTCAATACCTTTGCTGGTTAATTGCGCATACAGCTCGTCTGCGTGCGCCGTAGCAGCCTCTTTACCTATCCGTACCAAATATACTTTTGCCGGCGCAATATTCTCTGGCCAAACCAGACCCTTATCATCGCTAAAGTGCTCAGCAAGCACCCCCATAAGTCGGCTGACACCAATACCATAACACCCCATAATAATCGACTGTCTCTGGCCTTTTTCATCAATATAATATACGTCAAGCGCATCGGTATACTTACTCTCGAGCGGAAAGATATTACCTACCTCAACGGCACGTTTTTCAACCAGTTCGTCTTTATTAAGCCCAAGCCGTGCAAGATTTTCATCAGTGTAGACCTCTTGGTTCACGGCAACCTTCTTTGCTTCGTGAACATAAATCGTATCTTCGCCAATAGGGCTCAATGTTTGAAATTCATCACTAAAACGAGTCGTAAAGATTCCGCCATCGGCTGCTGTACGGTACGTAATGTCGCCTATTCCTAGCCGCTTATATACTCTGTGGTATGCCTCGGCCGCACGCTCATAAAGCTCGTCATGCTCCTCTTGAGTGCGCGCAAGTGAGTACATATCTTTCATTACAAATTCACGGCCACGAAGCAGCCCGCTTTTCGCACGAAGCTCATTGCGGAACTTGTTTTGAATCTGGTAAACATATATCGGTAAATCTTTGTACGAATTCACATAGGCGCTTAACGCATCGACAATCGGCTCCTCGTGTGTAAGGCCCATACCAAGTTCAGTCCCATTGACAAGCTTGGTCTTAAACCAGTTATCCACCTTCTTATCGTCCCAGCGGTCCGTTTTTTCAAATATGTCTTTTGGCTGCAAAGCGGTCATCATAACCTCTTGACCGCCGATGCCGTTCATTTCTTCGCGCACAATCGTTTTAATATTCTCAAGAACACGCAGGCCAAGCGGCAAATACGCATACACACCAGCCATCTCCTTATGAATAAATCCGGCACGAATTAATAGCTGAGCATTTTTAGCCACCTCATCGGCAGGCGCAGTTTTGCTTGTTTTTGTAAATAGCTGGGATACTCGCATAGTATTACTCCTGTTAATGGTTAGTTGAAACGGCACGTGTGAATAAAAAATACTACCGGCTGGCCGGCACTAAAAAGACAATCGGTCGAAAGAGTCGTGTCATCATTACACTCCTATTGTATTCAATAGTGACGGATTAATAAAGAGGAGGTAAAAGGCCAGGCCATTTTTTAACATATGAAGCAATACTCCTGCCCAAATATTGCCCGTTACCTCGCGCAAGCTACACAAAACAATACTGAGCACAAATACATCGATTGCCACGTTCCACTGGCCGTGAACGGCACCAAATAACAGGCTGACAATACCAACCGCCGCCCAAACCGGAATGATTTTTCGTAACTTGCCGTACAAATAACCGCGAAATAACACCTCTTCAGCTATAGGCGCAACAATTATCAAAGTGACGAACACGAGCCAATATTCATAGTACGAAGTAAGATTAGCACGCTCAAAGCCCGTAGCTTGTGCCTGCTGCAAATCAATAGCTGGCAAAAATACGCTTACTAAATACACGACAAGTGCCGATGCCAAGAAGTAAATAATAAATCCCGCCGGGGCAAGGCCGATATCGAGCCACGATGGCAAACGCGTAAGCCCCATGTCCTGCTTGGTGGTTTTGTACTTCTTGAGCCACCACGGTAGCCCTATGACGATCAGCAGCGTTAATACGTACACAACAGCTGAAATAACCGTATTAAGAACTGTCTGATTTACAGTAGTAAACGAAATGCCAAGCGAGCCTAATACAAAGAATATACCGAATAATACTGCCTGGGCCGCCCCAAAGCCTACAACCGTCCAAATAGCCAGCAGTGTAGCTTTTCCCAAGCCGGAAAAAGGTTTTTTATCCTTACTCACCTTGTCCATATGTAGAACCTCCTGATTATCTGATAAGTTTGCCAACATCCGCTACTGTTATAACTACTACAAGAAGCATAAGGATAAGAAAGCCCGTTCCCTGGATTTTTTCTTCCCGTTCTTTAGTGAGTGTCTTTTTACGCAGACGAAAAATCGCCATCACGAACCAACGACCGCCATCGAGCGCTGGAATCGGCAAAACGTTCATGACAGCAAGTGTCAAAGATATAATGGCCGTAAGGAATACAAGCTGCGTAGGCCCGGCTTGCTCTGCGGCCGGAAAAATAGTACCTAGAATGCCTATTGGTCCCGCAACGCTGTTTCCTGCCGTTGAAAGGTCTTGTTGTGCCTGACTACGAACGCCATGGTCGGGGCTAAACTGAAGTATCACTCCACCCACTACGTTAACCACAAGATCACCCAGCCCCTGTAGTGTCACGAGCGTAAACTGTGCAGTCGTTACTACACCAACAATTGGCGCCGACCAGCTTGCCTGAATCTGTTCACGCTGGCCTGAGCCTACTCCAAGGTAGCCTTGTTGATTGGCGTTATCACCACGAAGTTTTACTTGGGTACTTTGTTCGACACCACTGCGACTATAAATTATTTCAACTTCCTGACCCTTTTTCAGTTTAGTCTGCGCGGCTAGTTGCTCAGAGGACGGTACCGGCTCACCAGCAAAACGTACAACCTGGTCACCAACTTTCAAGCCTGCTTTTGCCGCTGGCGAGTCTTTTGTTATCGCAATTAATTCAACGGGCTGCTTTGCTATTGTTGTGTCACCCGGAATAGAAAATTGGTTTGGCAAAATTTTCGGCAGGCCAGACCATGCCAATACCGACAAAAGAATGGCGGCAACGATCCAGTTAATCGCCACACCGGCAAGTAAAATCTTTGTCTTTTGCCAAAACGAGGCTGCACCGTAATCGCCCTTTTTATTCGCAGCATCGTGCTCACCCTGAAGTTTTACAAAACCACCAAGCGGCAACCAGTTTAGGGTAAACAACACGCCGTTTTTCAGCTTTTTACCCCAGGCACGTGGCGGAAAGCCAATACCAAACTCTTCTACCACTACCCCATTGCGCCGTGCAACAATGGCGTGGCCAAGCTCGTGAACAACCACAAGCAGCACCAAAATTAACAAGCCAAGTACGATACCAAAAATAAGTTCCATTTATCCTCCAATACGCCTATCACGGCGTGAATATTCCTCTAGTATAGCGTCCACATCGTCTTTTGTCATGTCTGGCCATAATTTGTCCAAAAAGAGCAGCTCGCTATACGCTGCGCGCCACAACATGAAGTTGCTGATTCGCTGCTCACCGCTTGTTCGCACGATAAGGTCAACCGGGGGCACTTCTGAATAGTACAGGTTATCCGAAACTACTTCGGGGGTTATATCATGTGCCTTAATGCCGGCCTGAATAATTTTTTTAACCGCATCAGCAATTTCAATCTGACCACCATAGTTAAAACAAAGCGCCAATGTCCCTCGAGTATTATCGACTGTTCGCTTCTCCGCATTATCGATTGCCTTTAAAAGCTTGTCACTCACATGGTTCTGTGAACCAAGTACCTCAAGCTTAATATTATTCTCGTCAAACAAGTGAAGATCAGAAGTGAGAAGTTTTAACACAAGCCCCATTAGCTTGCTCACCTCTTGCTCGCTACGCTTCCAGTTTTCTGTACTGAAAATATATACCGAGACATACTCAACACCAGCATCAAATGAAGCCTGAGCCACCTCATGAATTGCATTGTAGCCGGCAAGATGACCCTCATACGTAGGGATGCCATGTTTTTTAGCCCAGCGGCGGTTACCATCGATAATATAGCCGATGTGTTTCGGAATAGAACGTTCAGCCATTAGATAGTAAGAATATCTTTCTCTTTGGCTCTAAATGCCGCGTCAATTTTTTCCTGGTAGCCAGCCATCAACTTATCAAATTCTTTTTCAACAAGCTTGACGTCATCTTCATTCAGTTCTTTAGCTTCTTTTTTGCGCTTGGCCTCTTTTAAAGCGTCTTGGCGAATATTGCGCAGTGCAATACGTGCTTCTTCTCCTTTTTCGCTGGTTTGCTTAACAAGCTGGCGGCGGCGCTCCTCAGTAAGTGGAGGTACAGGAACGCGAACAATTCGCCCATCATCGCTTGGGTTGAATCCCAGCGACTGATCACCGCGGATACTAGCGGCAATAGCCTGAACGTTACTGGGGTCAAATGGGGTTATTTGTAGCAGTTGCGGTTCAGGTGCGGTAATATTTGCCACCTGATTAAGCGGCATTTTTTGACCATACACCTCTACCTGAATGCCATCGAGCATAGCAGGATGCGAACGACCAGTACGCACTTTTTTCAGCTCATCTTCAAAATGCATAAGCGCAAGAGTCATTTTTTCTTCATAAGAATCGGTATCAAACATACATTTATTTTACCATATATTCGGTCAAGAGGCGTGCTTGAAATACGCTGATTTTAAGCCTCCAATCGCGGCCTAATTGACTTTTCTAACTATAAGTGGTATTATTAGCGCAGTAATTCAAAGGGAGACTACAAATGAGCGAACGTAAAACCCACTTTTTTAAAAAACAAGATCAAGACCCAGATGATCGCGAACGAATATCTCGTAAGCGTAAGGCAGCCATTACTGCACTTGCCGTTCTAGCTGTTAGCGCTTGTGGGGACAAAAACGACATGGGAAGTCCTACTCCATCAGCCCCTGAAAAATCTTTGGAAATAATCGATACCCCGCAAACACCTATGGAAACATTGACACAGTATGCGAGTACATTTTCTGAAGATATTCTTAATCAACTATCACAAGAAAGCATCAAACATACAGGAGCCGATGGTGAAAATATATATGAAGTAAGTAACACTAGTGCCGAGAAAGCAAAAACTCCCCTTTCAGCCGGCGAGAGACGCTCAAGCCTTACTGCAACACTCGACCTTGATCAGAAAACCCTAAAAGTCAAGGGACTCGTAGCAACAAAGAACGACCCTACCGAAAACATTCTAGCTGCCGCTTTTCGTCTAGACCCAAAAAATCCCGTTTTTCAGGAAAACCCGGATGCACCCGTAACAACCAAAAGCTTTGCTAATGCCTTATCTGACCCAGCTACCTTCGATTTGACGGACTACTTTCTGTCTGACACCCCATCAGATGTGCTAACTACTCTTAAAGTTGACGGTTCTGATATTATAGCTCTCGATGATGAGACCTCGGATGAACTTTTACCAGAAGCTGGAAAAGCGAACATCGATGAAGCCATCAACAAGGATAATTTCAATAGAGCTCACGAGGCCGTTCTAGGAAAATAAAACCTGTTCTACCATTTTGTTCATAAAAAAATATCCGGTATTGAACCGGATATTTTTTAAAAGAATGAAAGCGTTTACTCGTTTACGCCAAGTTCAATTCGCTTGAACTGACGAATAACAATGTTTTCGCCAAGCTTTGCGATGTTTTCTTTTACGTAAGCCTCAACGCTTTTCTTTTCGTCAAGAATAAACGTTTGGTTCATAAGAACCTGTTCGTTAAAATGCTTTTTTACCTGACCGTCAACGATTTTTTCAGCAATTTCTGCTGGTTTGCCTTCGGCCACAACGCGATCTTTCGCTTCGCTGCGAACACGTTCCATTTCCTCTGCTGGAATATCAGCTTCGGTAACGTATTTCGGGCTCATTGCAGCAATTTGCATGGCAATTTCGTGGGCAACTTTTTTAAAGTCATCAAGACGGGCAACAAAATCAGTTTCACAGTTTATCTCAACCACAACGCCAATGCGGCCGCTGTGAACGTAGCTGTCGATAATACCTTCGCGGGCTTCACGGTCGCCTTTCTTGTCGGCACGGGTAAGGCCCTTTTTACGCATAGCTTCCAGCGCCTTGTCAAAGTTACCATCAGCTTCAACGAGCGCTAGCTTAGCATCGGTTAAACCAACACCGGTTAGTTCTTTGAGTTTTTTAATGTCTTCAATTGAAACAGCCATGGTTTACTTCTCCTCTTTGTCAGCTGGTTTTTGTGCGCCTGCGCCTTCTTGCACGGCAGCAGTAAAGTAATCAAGTAATAGTTGCAAGCCCTTGATTGCGTCATCGTTGGCAGGAATAACGTAGTCGATAAGTGTTGGGTTTGCGTTTGTATCAACAATACCGACCACTGGCACACCAAGTGTTCGTGCTTCTTTTACAGCATTTGCATCGGTAATAATATCGGTAACGATAACCGCACCGAGCTTGCCATTAAGGTCTTTGATACCGCTATATTTAGCGTTTAGTTCATCAATTTCTTCCTGAAAACGCTGTACTTCAAGCTTGTTGTAGCGCTTTTCAAGGTCACCTGCTACCATTCGCTTTTCAAGATCTTTTAGCTTCTTGATTTGCTGAGTAACAGTGTTTACGTTAGTAAGCATGCCGCCGATCCAGCGCTCGGTAACATAGGGCTGCTCTATTTTTTCAGCTGCTGCTTTTACGATGTCTTTTGCCTGCTTTTTCGTACCAACAAACAGAACTTGCTTGCCGCTTGCGGCGACTTTTGTCAGGAATGGAAGTGCAGCTTCCAGGCCTTCAACCGTCTTTGTAAGATCGATGATATGGCTATCTTGACGTTTGCTATGAATGTATGGCGCCATCTTAGGGTGCCAACGGCTCGTTTTGTGCCCAAAGTGAACACCAGCTTCGAGCAATGCTTTAATATCGACAGTTACTGCCATAATAGTTAGAACTCCTTGTTCCTCACCTACGTGCCTGAAGGATTCAGGAGTTAGTCACGTAAGTTGTGTCATTAAAAATTGTTACCTCCCTACTATACCGTAAAGCGTCACCCCGGTCAATAACCTCTAGCCTACTTTTTGGCGTAAGCGTATACTAGAAAGCATATGA
>DATHGD010000057.1:0-2686 GCA_035317765.1 Saccharimonadales bacterium (SeqCode)
ATATCAGGGCTCGAAAGCAGCCGGCCATCTGTTTTACTAAGCGTCACACCCACAATAACAAAGCCATCGTTTTGCAACAGTATTCGGTCTTTTGTAACAATCTCTGGTATTACCATGCCGCTTTGGTCTACCAGCAGTGCTCCAGAGGTAACCTTGCCACGTAGCTTGGGTGCACGCGTATCGCTTAGTTCAACAACTTGTCCGTTATCAAGCATAAGAATACTGTCCTCTGCAATGCCCTGCTCAATACCGATTTGCCTGTGATAGCTCCTATTCAGGGCGCCGCCATAAATTGGCATTAAGTATTTTGGACGGGTCAGCTGAATTATTTCGGCGTGCTCATCGCGGGCAGCGTGCCCAGAAACATGCAATGGCCCGCAGCCGTCCAATTGATGGGTGGGGTGACGGAATAACGAAACGCCAAGATTCGTGAGATCATCACCAATTTGCTGATAGCTTATTTCATTACCAGGAATCGGTGTACTGCTTACTACCACACTGTCGCCCTTTTTGAGTTTCATGTGTTGATGCTCGCCAATGGCCATACGGCTTAGCGCCGCACCGGGTTCGCCCTGCCCGCCCGTACAAATCACTACCAGCTGCTTATCGGGAAGACGAGCTGCCTCTTGCATGGAAACAAGCGTTCCTTTTGGAATTTTAAGGCCGCCAAGCCGCACCGCCAACTCGGCAGTTGCCATCATACTGCGACCATCGAGCGCCACCTTGCGGCCATTGTGATGTGCAGCGTTAACAGTCATTTGAATACGGTTCATGTTGGATGAAAATACCGCTACAAATAGCCGGCCTTTGGTTTGTGCCACCAGTTCATAAAAGCTATCTTGCAGCGTATGTTCGGTTGGCGTACGACCAGGCTTGGTAGTACTGGTACTTTCGCTCATAAGCAGCAATACTCCTTCTTTGCCTAACTGTTTTAGACGTGTAATATCGCTTGGCATGGCATCAAGCGGTTCTGGGTCGAGCCGAAAATCGCCGGTATTGATGACGCGCCCAGCCGGCGTATCAATGACAATCGCCGAAGATTCGGGAATCGAATGAGTAACGCGAATAAGCTCAATGGTTAGCTCGCCCAACGTAATACGCTGATGGCCGTCCATATCCATAACGTGACATTCCGGTTCAAACTGAATGTTTTTTTCAGTCGCCTTTTCAAATTGTGTGCGCACCATGCCAATAGTAAACTGGCTGCCAAATACCGGGGCGGGAAAATTCGGTAAAATATGCACCAGCCCGCCAATATGGTCAAGATGTCCATGGCTTATCACGTAACCACGCAATTTATGCCGAATTGTCTCCAAGTACTGCGTAACAGGAATGGCGTAGTTAATGCCGGCTACATTTATACCAAGCTCAAAGCCACAATCAAGAATAAGAGCATCGTTGCCGTATTCGAGCACGATCATATTTTTTTCGCCAATACCGTTTTGCCCGCCAAGCGGAACAATCCGAATACGTTTTTTATCTGCAGGACTTACGGCTGCTTTTATGGTTCGATGTTTACGAAGCAATCGTTCGGCCCCATCGGATTTTCGGCGAAGTTGACGCGTAGCATCACTGTTTTTTATTGTTTTCATTAGTTTCCTTCCCCAAAGCAAAAAAAGCTTTGAAGTATTCCAAAAAGAGTTTTCTGGAAAATTAATTTATAGATTAGCTCAAGGATTGATTATCTTGGCCAAATGTAAATAGGTTTGAAAAATAAATCTATTTTGATTTGTTCAAGAAAGGGGTGCTGTCAAGCGAAGTACCTTTATAGTAGCATACTTCGCTCGAAAAAGCAAGTGGTTATTGCTCGGCGTCTTTAATGCTCAGGCTCAAGCGACCACGTTCATCGATACCGGTCAGTTTTACCTTCACCATTTGGCCTTCGTGCAGTACGTCCTCTACACTTTCGACACGTTCGTTAGAAAGCTGTGAAATGTGTACCATGCCGTCAATTCCGGGCATAATGTTCACAAATGCGCCAAAGTCTTTAATGGTAACCACTTTTCCATCGTAAATTTTGCCTACTTCAGGTTCTTCGGTAAGAGCTTTGATCCAATTGATTGCTTTTTGAATATTAGTTGCATCTTGAGCCGCAACGGTAATAAGACCGTCTTCTTTAATATCAATTTGCGCACCTGTTTCGGCGGTAATTTTATTAATGACTTCGCCGCCCTTACCAATAACCGCACCGATTTTATCGGGGTTGATTTTGATTTTTTCAATGCGTGGAGCGTACGGGCTAAGGCTCAAACGAGGTTCGGCCAGCGTGGTGAGCATGTGCTGTAAAATATGCGCACGACCAGGGGTAGATTTGGTTAGCGCTTGGCGCAGAATTTCTACTGGCAACCCATGAACTTTCATGTCCATTTGAATAGCGGTGATGCCTTTTTCGGTACCAGTTACCTTAAAGTCCATGTCACCGGCAAAATCTTCAGCATCGGCAATGTCAGAAAGCACGTACGGCGTGTCACCGTCCATCATAAGTCCCATGGCAATACCCGAAACAGGGGCTTTAAGCGGCACACCGGCGTCCATAAGTGCCAGCACGCTACTGCAGGTTGCGGCCATAGAGGTAGAACCGTTTTGGCTCATAATTTCGGTGACGCTACGGATAGCGTACGGAAATTCCTCTTCGGTTGGAAGCACCGGCATAACCGCGCGTTCTGCTAGGTAACCGTGGCCGATT
>DATHGD010000058.1:0-3554 GCA_035317765.1 Saccharimonadales bacterium (SeqCode)
CAAAAGTTTGAGCAGGACGAGAGTGAGAATTCACTCACTCTCGTCCTATAGCTACACCCGTGGCCAGGGCCAAAACTACAGCAATGTAGTTTTCGGACGAACGAAACCACCTAGACTGCGGGCAGTTGCTGGTCATCGGAAGGCTCCGCATTACGGCAAGCGCTTCTTCTGTACTGTCCGGGGGTAACCCCGTTGAGTTCCTTGAACCTCGAAGTAAATGTGCCAACACTCTTGTAGCCCAACTGCCGGCAAACGCTGATGACGCTGCACTGAGCAGCCAGAAGATTCTTGGCTTTCTCGAACCTCAGATTCGTCAGGAATTGTCCCGGCGGCATGCCAGTCACCCGCGTGAATATACTGAGGAAGTGGGCCTTACTGTACATCGCGACACTGGCCAACTCACCTACTGTCCACTCATGTTCGAGTTTAGCCTCCATTGCTGCGATGGCTTGCGCGACAATGCGTGCGTAGTTCGCCGGCACATTAGAATTGTCGGTCGTCATGACGTTCCCTTCTGGGCAATTATCCTGAAACAGACACGGCACGGGTGTGCACACCGTATATAATGCCGTCCTGTTTGAACCATGTCAAGCATGGCCAATTTAATGAGAATAGACTCATTTCCCTATTCAAAATCATGATGGTGTATTACGCCAGGCAGACGGCGCCTATACCGTTCTTTTTTTATACACTTTAAGGGCAAATACGTACGAGAAAATAAGCAGCGCCGTGCACCAGAAAATGGCAAGCCACATGCTGTCTCCGGCGCTTCCGTTCGTAAGCAGTGAACGCATCGTCTCAACAATAGGTGTCATTGGCTGATGCTCTGCAAAAACCCGAACGACCGGGTTCATTCCCTCTGTGGGCGTAAAAGCCGAGCTTATAAATATCAGAAGTAGCACCAGGTAGCTAAACGATCCGGCTCCTTCGGCTGTTTTTGCAAGCATGCCGAATATAATCGCCATCCATGTGATTGCCAATGTAAACAAGGTGAGCAAACCTCCGAATAGAAACCATTCTTCTACTCCTGCATGAGGGCGAAAGCCGGCAATAAATGCTACTAAAATAACAAGCAAAACCGAGAAAAGATTCGACAGAACCGATGACACGGCGTGCCCGCCCAAAATGGACGACGGTGCTACCGGCATTGTTTTAAATCGGTTAATAATGCCTTTTTGCAGATCTATATTAAGCCGCAGGGCCGCGTACGCTATGCCGCTCACCACCGTCATCGCCACGATTCCTGGCACAATAAAGTCGATGTATTTAACCGTGCCGGCCTCAAAGGCGCTGCCAAAAGAACCGCCAAATACATATACAAATAGGAGCATCATAGCAATCGGTGTCGCAGCCACAGTAATAATCGTGTCCATGCTGCGAATCGTATGACGCAGGCTTCGTTTTGCCATCACCCATGTATCATGTAGCGCATGCATTATTTCGTCTCCTCATTTTCGTTAATAATCTTTAAAAACACATCATCGAGCGTTGGCACTTTTTGTGCAAATTCAGCAATTTCAATGTTCGCAGCTTCAAGTTGCGCCAGCAGACGCGTCAGCTGCGCAACACCATCACCGGTCGTTACGATAAGCGAAAGAGTCTCATTAGTCTGCGCCAATTCGTAGTCTTTAAGCAGCGTAGCGGCAGTATCTAGCTGCTTTTTGGTATAAAATCGTAACTCAACCTGGCCACGGGGTAGTAGTTTTTTCAGTTCATCGGCCGTTCCTTCTACGGCAATTTTGCCTTGATGCAATATGGCAATTTTGTCAGCCAGCTGATCGGCTTCTTCCAGATACTGAGTAGTCAAGAAAACCGTTGTCCCGCTCTTTGCCAATGACTTAATTGTTTCCCACATGCTATTTCTGCTTTGCGGGTCGAGGCCAGTTGTTGGTTCGTCAAAAAAGATAATTGATGGGCTGCCAATAAGACTCATGGCAATGTCGAGACGCCGACTCATGCCACCCGAAAACGTGAGCGTGCGGCGGTCAGCAGCATCTGTAAGATCGAATTGTTTTAATAATGCTTCGGCGGTACGCGCTGGGTCTGACGCGTGGCGAAGTTCACCAATGAGCACAAGGTTTTCCCGAGCGGTAAGCACATCATCAACAGCCGCAAACTGACCCGTTAGGCTAATATGGTTACGAACCTTTTCGGGCTGCGACTCAACATTAAAACTATGTACCATGGCCGTGCCGCTATCGGCGTTTAAAAGTGTCGTAAGAATGTTAATTATTGTTGTTTTACCGGCACCATTAGAGCCAAGCAAGGCAAAGATCGTCCCTTTTTGAACACTGAACGATACATCGCGAAGCACCGTTACTTTTTTATATGATTTTTGTAGTTTACTAACAGTAATCGCTGTTGATTGTTTTTCCATGAATCCCCCTTATACAATCGTGATGTCTTTTAATGTTGCCCTGGCACCTTTTAGCAGTGCGTACGTCAGCTTGTCCATAGTTGCACTATCGAAGATAGCGTCTTTGACGGCTGCATGATGAAACGATACGTTATGCAGCGTAGCATTTTTGAATGACGCGTTTTTAAGCGATGAACTATTAAAAATAACTCCATCGAGTACCAAACCATCGAACGAAATGTCAGATAGATCAGACTTACTAAATTCGGTATTAACTAACTTCGTGTCGACAAACGTTGCGCCTTTTAGCGCTGAAGCGTTAAGCTTGGCATTGGTCAGATCAGCTTCGTCAAAGTTCACATCCTGCAGATCGCTGCTACTAAAAACCGCGCCCTCCAGGTTCGCCCCAACAAAACTTGCCTCTTTTAATGCCGTCGCCTTGAACTTTGCCGCGCGTAAGTCCGCCCTATCAAACTTTGCTTCCATAAGTGCGCTCATACTAAAATCTTTGCCAGCAAGATCGGTATCGGTCAAATCCGCCTGCATCAAAGCAGAAGCTTTTACTGTCGACTTACTTCCCGTAACTTCCTTGATGCCATCAACGATAGTCTTATATAAACTTTGTTCACCTTTATCATCCTCATCCTGCGTGTGTTTTGTCTCACTGTGCGGGACTTGCTCCATAATTTCAGAAACGTCACCAAACGAATCAATCGTTGCCTGGTATGCTTCGTTGTCAGACTTTCCTTCTTTTTTGAGATCGTCAAATCGTTCCAGCATATTTGCAAGTAGTTCTTGCACGACATCAGTACGTGCCGGAAAATCTCCGTATGGTGCAAATGCTTCATCTAAAAATTTCTGTAATTTCTTTTCCATAGCTTCCCCTTCTTATAGTAATTCATCGAGAATCTGCTTTGCATGATCCCAGTTTTGTTTGTTCAATAAATATAACTTTTGGCCGCTACCAGTAATGCGATAGTACTTTCGCCTGCCACCCTGTGTTTCATCACCCCAGTACGAAATAATATGATTATCATTTTCGAGGCGCTTAAGACTCGAGTACATGGTCGCTTCTTTCAGCTCGTACAGCTGATCGGAGTGTTCATGCACCAGTTTTGTGATTTCGTAGCCATACTTATCACCACCCGTCAAAAGTTTGAGGATGATAGTATCGGTATGTCCACGTAGTAAATCCGAT
>DATHGD010000059.1:0-4425 GCA_035317765.1 Saccharimonadales bacterium (SeqCode)
AATTCATCAATAGCCTGCTTTGTTTTCTTTTGCCAGTTTTCGGTCTTTATCTTGGAAATCTCAAGCTCCCGCTCAACCTTCTGTAGCTTTTTACTTGTAGCGACCTTTTGCGCAGAATACGCCTCAAAGCCCTGCTTCCAGCGTTCAGTACTTCTTTCAAGATTTTTCTTTCCCATTTCACGCCTTCGTGCAAAACGGCGAATTCCATTACGGCGCTTTAGATTACCCCCAATACCGCGCTGTTTGTGGTTTTCCTGGTGATCTTTTGCCCAGTTTTTGGTACGATCCATAACCCCTTTTCGAGGGTCGTTGACAATACCGGCAATCCGTCCCAGCAGGCCGGTGCTGAGCTTTAAGATAAACGGCACCAGTGCAAGCGGTGCAACCTGCACGGCCATACCAAATAAAATCATAATAATGGAAGTGGCATTTTGAATAATAATACTGCCGGCAAACTGTGATCCCCCGAATATCATTGAAAAAGCCGGAAAGAAAATAAGCATATTCATAAATGCTTCCTGCCACTTCTTGCCCCATTTCTCGGTGCCGGGTAGCAAATAGGCTACACACGCCAGCGGTGATAAAATGACGAGCATAATAATCAGCGCTTGTCGTGCCGCAAGAATAATGAGCACCACCAGAATAATCACCAAAAGCCCAACCAGTAATGGAACAAGCGCAAATACCGCGCTAACAACAGATCCCCCAACGGCGCTGAGCGCCGTCAGACTGGCAATTGTAGCAACAGTTCCCCCCGATAATATAAAGGCAGTCATATTTTTCCAGTTGATGGCTTCCCCTAGGGTGCCGTCATTAATCTGAAATACTTCTTTTCGAATGTTAATAAGTATGTCTTGAAGCGAGGTACCGGCAATATTTGAAAGATCAATCGCAACCGCACACACATAATACGAAATATTCACCATAATAGCGGCAATAATCAGGCGCGGGAGGATTTTTTTAATACCGTAGTTGCTAAGCCCCACATTGGTAAGTTGCGAATAAACAACAACAAGAAAGCCAACAATAAACAGTATATTGGCAAAGCCACGCATAATATCCCAGGCGATATACAAATCGCCCTTTGGTCCAATACCCATCGGCTCTACCTCAACGAAAGTACGCAGCGTGTCGAATATCCAATCCATGCCATCGGCCAGATGGGTGGCTATAGTACAGACCCACCAGCCTATGCCATCAACGGCACACTGAGTAACGTTTTGGCCATAAGTCGCCGGGTCAATGGTAATGTCTTTTTGAGCCGAAGGGCTGGCGTAGGTGTCCGGAGGGGTGTAAAGGTATTCAACATACTTAGCAGTTGTTGCTTTCGAAGCGTCTGCGCCGGGGCCAAAATAAATAATGTGCACTTTCTGGGCGTCATTGTTTCCGGACCCTTCGTTCCATATATATACCTGCGTATTGGCCGGCAGACCGCTCGTATTATTTACAGGAAGCGTTGTAGGGCCGCCGTATTGATTGCCGTTATAGGTAATAGATGCACCTGTCCACGTGGCATCGGCAGCGTGAGCCAAAGGGGCTGTGAGGAAAATATAAGCGAAAGAGACCGCTAGCGTTGCTGCGGCAAATACCAACATATTCCGTATCGATGGTCTACCGAACGGATTTGCAACTCGCAGATCCCACATATCCCTGTTATGGTACCATTTTGTAGTGTATAAGTCAATAAATTGGTATCGTTTTATACGCACATTCTACACATATACGTGTATCATCCATGAAGTACTTGCACCTTACGTTTATTTATCGTATTTTATAGTCAGGTATGAATATAAAACAAAAAGTAATAACACTAGCCTTGGCACTGTCTTCCTTACTGGTGATCAGCTCTTCGCTTACACCGGTTGCGCTTGCAGATTGTGGTGAAGCAAAAACATCGGTCATTAATTGTGCAACCGGTAGCGGTACAACTGCAAAAGACAGCGCAATCTGGCAGGTACTTCTTATTATATTGAATATTATGACGGCGGGCATCGGTATTCTTGCGGTCGGCGGTATTGTTTACGGCTCTATCATGTATGCGAGTGCCGGTGATAAGGCCGACCAGACTAAAAAAGCGATCGAGGTTATTACGAATGTTGTCATAGGAATCGTGGCGTATGGACTTATGTATGTAGTAATAAACTTCCTTATACCGGGCGGACTATTTAACTAGAGGAAAATGACTATATGAAAAAAATAATACAAAACTGGATCTCCGCCATACTCTTTGTTACTGTTGTTGGCGGCGCGGCTTTTACGATTGCTACTCCGCAGACTTCATTTGCCGCCTGTAATGATCGTTTACTTACTTTTCCAGCGTGGTTTAGCGGTCTCACTGATGGCAACTGCGATATAAAAGATCCGGCTGCAGTGGGAGGTCTCGGTACGTTCATC
This sequence comes from Saccharimonadales bacterium (SeqCode), assembly GCA_035317765.1. GTDB lineage: Bacteria > Patescibacteriota > Saccharimonadia > Saccharimonadales > Saccharimonadaceae > DATHGD01. Next base: position 2,395 of record DATHGD010000059.1, read on the forward strand.
TGGACAATCATTCTCAATATAATTGAAACGATGCTTCAGCTTGTAGGATATATTTCTGTTGGGTTTGTAATAGCTGGCGGGTTTAAATACATGACAAGTGCTGGCACGCCCGATGGAATGGCGCGTGCTAAAAAAACGATTCTCAACGCAATCATTGGCCTAGCGATTTCAATGTTTTCGGTGGCGATTGTTAACGTGGTTTCAGGGGCAATACGCTGATGTCTATTTTACATCAACTATTTTTTACGGCTACAGAAAAGATAGATGCCGGTTCAATCGGAATACCAGTGACCAATGCTGACAATTCGCTGGCCGGTATTCTTACGACAATCTACACCTGGGCAGGAATTATTTGCGTGGTTGTTATCATTATTGCTGGGTTTTTCTACACTACCTCAAATTCCGATGCCTCGCAGATAAAGCGGGCAAAGGATGCCATTGTCGGCTCGTGTATCGGACTGATCATCATACTTATGGCATTCGTTATAACACAATTTGTAATTGGGAGTATTTAAAATGAAAAAGTGGAAACAAATAATAATGACAATCGCTATACTCGCAGGAACCGGTGCCGCTGCCTTGCCTGCTGCGGACGTGGGAGCTATCGATGTCTTCAAGCAGTGTGGCTCCAATAGTACATCGGCCGTATGTGGTGCCCAGAAAGACAGTGCTTCGGGTATGATAACAAATGTTATCAATACACTGCTATATGTGCTTGGTATGATTGCCGTCATCATGATCGTCATCGGAGGTATTCGCTATACTACCTCTAATGGCGACAGCAGTAGTACGAAAGCCGCTAAAGATACGGTGCTTTATTCTGTCGTGGGGCTGATTATAGCCATGCTGTCGTTTGCAATTGTTAATTTTGTTGTCGGTAGATTTTAAAAGGAGAAAAAATGAACAAACTTAAAATAGTAATTATCACGCTCGTCGCACTTATAGGAGTCACTCTGTTTGCGCCAAGTTACGTGGGCGCAACGCCAGCAAGCGAAGTTATCAAGGGAGTTAACGACGTTGGTGGCAATACGGGCGGCGGCCTTGGTCCTCAGCTTATTATCGTGGTTAATATCCTTTTATATCTACTAGGAGCGATTGCCGTCATCATGATCGTCATCGGAGGTATTCGCTATACTACCTCTAATGGCGATAGCAGTAGTACGAAGGGCGCTAAGGATACAATTTTGTATGCCGTTGTCGGTTTGATTATTGCAATGCTTGCCTACGCGATCGTCAATTTTGTCGTTAAAGCGTTTTAGATAAAAAACTATTAACAAAAACGCTCACGTTTGGTATAAAATAAAGAGAGTAATCCTAAGAAAGGAATAAACAATGAAAAATATTATTAAGAAAAGTCTCCAAAGCCTGCTGATTATCCCCGTGCTTGCCCTTGGTGTTTCTTTTGCCGGCGGTGTTGTAAACTCCCCTGTTGCACAAGCGGCAGCAGCAGATTGTACATCAGATGTCAGTGGAGGCATTGGCGGCGGTGCAGGTTGTGCTCAAGGTGAAGGCCAGGGCGAAGATCTGTTTGGTCCAACCGGTATCTTTAAAACCATTACTAACGTTCTCTTGTTCGTTATTGGTGCCATTTCGGTTATTATGCTCATCATTGGTGGTATTCGTTACGTTGTATCTGGTGGTGATGCCGGAGCAGTCACAAGCGCAAAGAACACCATTTTGTACGCCGTTGTTGGTATCGTAGTAGCAATTCTTGCTTACGCGCTCGTTAACTTTGTTATTAGCAGCTTTACTACAGCCGCCTAGTCTCGGTTCAAGTAACTATTTAAAATAACACTTCAGCAATGAAGTGTTATTTTAATATCATTCTACTCTTTTAAAATACAAAAATAGCCACGTACTGTGGCTTATTTTGTTTACTACTGCAATAAACGTTATTGAATAGTAATTTTCTTTGCTTGCTCTTGCTTAACCTTACTAAAGCTAATGCTGAGTACGCCGTCTTTAAGGACTGCGCCCACTTCATCTTCTTTAACGGCAACAGGCAGTGCTAGCGTGCGGCTAAACTCGCCC
>DATHGD010000060.1:0-3446 GCA_035317765.1 Saccharimonadales bacterium (SeqCode)
GAGGACTTGGTGGCGCCTGTGACGCAAACGATGGGTTGAAGATAAGCTACTATAAAGTACATTCAACAATGGTGGCAAAATTAACTGATCAATCGCTTTATACAGTCGAAGCGCTCACAGATGCGGTGGGTGGTGGGTATCAATACACGATTGGTCTCACTCAAGACGGTGGAGCAACACATGCTGCAATAGGTGACTCGCATTGTAACGTTACGCCCGTTGGGGTTGCTGCGGCTTCAGTAGCAGGTTCGGATGCTCCTACTATTATCGCAAGAATTGTGTTTCCAAAGCTAACAAAAGACGGCGCTCCTGTAAAAGAAATGCAGCCGGTTAAAGACCTTATAGCAACGGATAATTATAAAGCCGCTGTTAAAGTACTCGAGTCACTGCGTAAAGAGTAGTATAATTAAAGGAATGGCCCAGCGATTCCAACTTGAAACCAAATACCAGCCCACCGGCGACCAGCCGAGTGCTATCGCCACGCTTATTGAAGGCCTTGAAAAAGGCGAGCGCGAACAGACGCTGCTTGGTGTTACCGGTTCGGGAAAAACATTTACGATGGCGAATATTATTCAAAATCGTCAAGTACCTACGCTTGTTCTCGCGCACAACAAAACGCTTGCCGCTCAGCTTTATAGTGAGTTTAAGTCGTTTTTTCCGCATAACGAAGTACATTATTTTGTCAGCTACTTCGATTACTATCAACCAGAAGCCTACATTAGTAGTAGCGATACTTACATTGAAAAAGACAGTAAAATAAACGATGAAATTGATCGGTTGCGCCACGCGGCAACCACAGCGCTTATAACCCGGCCCGATACGATTATTGTCGCCAGTGTCAGCTGTATTTACGGTATTGGGTCGCCCGATGATTACGCCGAAATGTCAATTACTATTACCAAGGGCGAGCGCCGTCAGCAAGATAAATTTGTACGGCAACTTACCGATATTCAGTATCAGCGTAACGATATTGATTTTCACCGTGGTACCTTTCGTGTAAAGGGCGATGTGGTAGATGTATTTCCGGCCGGTAGCGACCTGGCCTACCGCATAGAGTTTTATGGTGACGAAGTAGATAGAATTACCCAGATTGACCCGCTTACCGGCGAGATTTTAGCCGAACCCGACAGTTGCAAGGTATTTCCAAGCAGTCACTACGTAACGCCAAAACAAAAACTTGAACGTGCGATTGAAGGCATTAAAAAAGAATTTGCCGAGCGTATGGAGTGGTTTGAAAAACACGATAAGCTACTTGAAGCGCAGCGGCTGGCACAACGAACAAAATATGACATTGAAATGCTGGAAGAAACCGGTTTTGTAAAAGGAATTGAAAATTACTCCCGCTACCTTACGAACCGTGAACCGGGCGAACAGCCAGCCACGCTAATGGATTACTTCGCTGATGATTTTTTGCTGATGGTTGATGAAAGCCACCAAACTCTGCCGCAGGTACGCGGTATGTATAACGGCGACCGAGCCCGCAAAGAAGTGCTAGTAGAGCACGGTTTTCGTATGCCAAGTGCCATGGATAACCGTCCGCTGACGTTTGCCGAGTTTGACCGCCACATTAACCAAGTAGTGTACGTTTCGGCAACACCGGGCGACTACGAGCTTGAGCACAGCCCTGAACCTGCCCAGCAAATTATTCGTCCAACCGGGCTACTTGACCCGGAGATTCAAATTCGCCCAACCGAAGGCCAGGTGGACGACCTAATCGCAGAAATTCGCGATCGCACCGCTAAAAACCAGCGCGTACTGGTAACGACATTGACTAAGCGAATGGCCGAAGACCTCTCGACGTACTTGCAAGAAATTGGCATGAAAACAGCCTATATTCACAGCGAAGTTGATACGCTGGAGCGCGGTGATATTCTGCGCGACCTGCGCCTGGGTATTTATGATGTTCTTATTGGCATTAACCTGCTGCGCGAAGGGCTCGACCTTCCCGAGGTAAGTATGGTGGCGATTATGGATGCCGACAAAGAAGGCTTTTTACGCAGCGAAAGCGCATTGATTCAAACGATTGGTCGTGCGGCTCGTCATCAAGAGGGTAAAGTATTGATGTACGCCGATAAAACCACCCGTTCCATGCAAGCGGCTATCGATGAAACCAACCGCCGCCGCAGTATTCAAGAAGCCTACAATATCGAACATAACCAAAGTCCGGTCAGTATTGCCAAAGAAATCGATGAAGGCCTGCGCGCCCTTATTCCAATGAAAGACGAAGATAAAAACCCGAAAATTAATCTTAATAAAATTCCAAAAACCGAGTATAAAATGCTAGCCAAAGAACTTTCAGGACAAATGGAGCTGGCTAGTGCTAATCTTGAATTTGAAAAAGCCGCCGAGCTGCGCGACCTTATTGCCGAAATAAAAGCGAAAATGTAGTTCATGAAAACTGATCTGCTACGATTTGTATCGCTTGAAGAGCTAAGTCTGGCAGCAGCTGAACGCGTTATTGAATATGCAAACCAGGCCATAAAAGAGCGGGGTGTATTTAACGTAGCACTTGCAGGCGGTTCAACACCACGGGGGTTGTATGATGTACTGAGCAGTAGTGGATATCAGTCCAAAACAGACTGGTCTTGCTGGAGAATTTACTTTGGCGATGAACGGCTTGTGCCACTAACGGATAGCCGAAGTAACTACGCTATGGCAAAAGAACATTTGCTTGATAACGTGCCCATTTCCGGCGAACATATATACATGCCACCGGTTCACTTGCTGGATGCCCGTAACGTTGCAATGAAATATGAACGCACAATTAAGGGCAACTTTGGTAATGCCTCCAGTATACCGCGGCTTGATCTTATTTTGCTTGGTTTAGGCTCCGATGGCCATACGGCATCGCTATTTCCTGACATGCCCGCGCTAGAGGTTACGGATCGTTTGGTAACGTATTCAAGCCCTGGTGTCCTTCCGCCTCCGGTAGAGCGGGTAACATTTACATTGCCGTTTATTAATGCGGCGCGTCATATTCTATTTCTTGCATCCGGAGAAGATAAACCAGAAGCATTTAAAGCGGCTTATTACGGCACGCCACTCGGTCTCGTTAAAAGGGTACCGGCAAGCATGGTAAATCCAAAAGACGGAGATATTCGCTGGCTCGTTACGGCTGAATTAACGACCTAAGTTCGGCCATGTAGGGTCTGCACTCTACTTAGATGTTTATGATTAGTGCCAGAGAACGAATGAGCGCATCCAATACATGGAGTTACGGATACCCCGTATGGTATCCGCAGACCTGTGATTGGGGCAACTGTGCATTTACACAGACGTGACAATATGTTATTCATATTAAGTACAGTTGACCGAGAATCGGAGCGTCAAAATGAAACAGCTTACACACGAGACCATGCCAAGTTTCATGGAGCAGTTGCGTGTCCTTGTGGATGGCATCACTTCACCCACCGCAGTATTCGTGGCCACACCCACACCGGCGTGTC
>DATHGD010000061.1:0-11593 GCA_035317765.1 Saccharimonadales bacterium (SeqCode)
CGCCCAACGTATTCCATGCCGGTAAAATTAATGTAGTCGAATTCTTTGGTTGGCAGCCGATAGGTCGCTACATGTTCGCGAAATGATGATGCCGGCGAAAAACCAACCGATAGGCCGCGAGGTGCCGGTACGCTCACTACACCCATGGCCGCGTAGTGCGGCAAGCCCACTGTTGCACCGGTAAGCAGCGTTTTGCCTTGCTCAGAGATAGCTTTTCCAAGCTCGAACGCCAACTGGTGCGATGTCTGCACCGTACCGCCGCTGGCCGCGCCCGAAACGCATATTTGGTATCTCATTTTTTCTTTCCTCCGGTCACTTTCAGTTTTTCAGGGGCTATCATATCGTTATCAAGTTGCTGTAATATCTGCTGCCGTAAGTTTTCGCTGCCCATATAGCGCATAAATATCTCGTTCCATAAACTTTCACGAAAATGATAATAATATCGCTGCCCATAGGGCATACTATTCGCATAACTAAGCGACACATCAACAAAGTTTAACGTAATTGGCTTGCCGTCAAACTGCAGACCTACGAAGTCTCTGTCTTTCCAGAATTTCATTTGCGGATCAATCTGATACAACAAATCTTCGGCTTTTCGCCAATGTAAATCCTCGGGGTGAACGTGCGGTTCAAAGTCTTCTTTGTGCTTTTCATCGGTTAATTTACCATAATATCGCTGAAGTACGCGCCAATGTACGTATTGCCCGGCCATCTGACTAGCATTTCCCGGATCGGCAATAAGCGTTGTTACGACCGTTTCGCCAAAGCGTGGTTGCTTGGCTTTTAGCTTGAAAAAGCTTGAATATAACTTTACTTCGTTTAAGTAGTGAAGTAAAAGCGGCAATGTTTTTAGCGTAAGGCCTTTAGAATGCGCATTGCGAAGCGGCACCACCACAATAACGCCAAGCTCTTTGGTATGAGTCACGTTGTGAAGCTTTTTTTGCGTAAAATGCTCGGCCAGATCAACATACTTATCGTGGTCCATGGCCAAAATTCGAATATCACGTTCTTCATAATCATCGGCTGTAACGGTTTTAAACAGCTCGTTATACGCGTTCAACCACTCGGCCCCCTCAGAAAAGCGAAGTGCAGTATAGAGTTCGTCAAAATCTTCGCCCTCAAACAACGCTTCTATGTCTTTATAGCCAAGTTTTCGTATTAACATTTCTGGTGGCATTTGCCGTAGCAGTTCTTTTGCCTTATCGTGCTTAATAACAAACACTTTTCGGTTAAACTCTACTTCATTCGCCGCTTTTATCATCAGTGGTACTAATTGGCGCACATCAGTATCATCGCTGCCTCCAATGAGCTTCGTAACGCGCTTATTGTCCGACTCAATTCGCCCCAAGAGCGCCTGGTAAAACTCTTTGCCTATCGTATCTGCCGGATCAAGGCCAAGTTCGCGCATGGAAGTATGTGTTTTTTCGGTCATTTCTGCAATAAGGCGGACATCCTTACCTAAATGGCCGCTTGCACGCTCCAGCTGTTTTAGGGCCTGCGAAAAAATGGGCTCTTCGGCATCCAGTAAATCACGTAAAAATTTAGCCATTTTTTATTTCCTTTGGTATCAATCTGCTTATTCTTTATTGTACCACGGTTAAAATGGTTTTTCGTGCAGCGGCATATCGTGTAGCTTGGCGTTTTTATGCAAGATACCCGTTTTGGCACCAATTTTTGTTACCACCGAGGTAGAATTTGCACTGGCAAATACGATCGAGTCTTTTAGCGATTTTCCGACTACCCACTGGCTTAAAAAGCCCGAGCCAAATGCATCGCCCGCACCTGTTCGGTCAATCACCTTTACGTCTTCGTACATACCCGCGCGCACTATCGTTTTGCCATCTGTTGCGAGCACCCCGTTAGGGCCATCGCTCACGATCGCCACCGGTACGTAGTGCATTGCATGCCGGGCCAGCTCTTCAAGGTCGCTACCTTCGACAATCTGCTGCATTTCTTCTTTGTTTACCGACAGTATTTCAACGTCCTCAAGCAGCGATTTTAGCTTCGCCGGATGCGCCAGCTCGCGCTTGCCGGGGTTAAACATAATTTTTATACCAAGTTTTTTCGCCTGGGCAAATATTTTATCGAGCGCCTCCATGCTGCCGGCCATGGTTGAAACGTACAGCCAGTCAGCATCGGTGTCCTTTAAATCAAAGTTCTTCGCATCGTAGTGCGTAGAAGCACCGCGGTAGGTTAAAATAGTACGCTCGCCGCTAGGAGCAAGTAGTAGCAAGGAATAACCGGTGTTATATTTTTCCGAATAGCTAACGTGAGCAGTATCTACCAACTCTTCATCAAGGCTGTCAAGCACCGCCTGAGCTGCCGGGTCATGACCCAAGGTGCCCATAAACTGCGAGTGCAGCCCCTGACGTGCAAACGTTACCGCTGCATTGGTTGCGCCGCCGCCAGTGCTAAATTCAATGTTATTCACATCGGCTTTGGCACCAAGTTCCAGGCGCATAAATTGTTCGTGAGCCGATTTGTCGCTGACCGGTTTAAATTCATCGCTGTGGCTTAAAAATACGTCTTGCACCGCTGCACCGATAGAAAGCATTTTTGGATTTTTTTCACTCATATTGTTTCTAGTATACCACTTATGTTTTTAACGGCTAAGAACCTTGATGACAGACGTAAAAATGATACTATAAAGCTACGCTCTCACGAAAGGATGACACATGTCTGGACCTCCCGAAGATTCCTATCGGAGTATAATAGTTACTCCAGATAAAATACGGAGCAATAGTAAGGCGACAAAACGAAGAGTAGAACTACAGAATGCAACAATCATCTTCGTCAGGGACGCACTGCTCGCCTACGCGAAAGAACACCCCGACACCAACACTATACGCTGGCGCACTTTAGCCCAAGCCTACTTCAGGCATCTTATAGTAGGCGATCCCCTAGGAACCGTAGTTATTCCAAAGGATATTCGGACTTTAGTTAGCGAGAAGGTAGCCGAAGCCTGCAATGCGACTGGCTATACACTCCCGAAGCAAAAGCCCAAACCTGCTCGTAAGCGCAAAAAGAAGTAGAGGCAAGGCACGCTGCATAGAGTCACCCACCTTACGTTTGAGGGCTATCACCGGTTAGATATATAGCCGGTGATAAACCCCTGAATTTATATAAAAGCTTTCTGACACATTATCTGAAACTATAAAACAGCTTTTCCAGCGCTTCCAAAAGCGTTGATTTTTTCTTCTACCACTTTTTGAACGGCACCGTAAACTTCGGGCATTAGCTTTACCACCGCATATTCATCGGGATTAGCGGCCAATACCTTTTCAAGTGTTTTTCGAAAAGCATAGCGCATGTCGCTATTGATATTAATTTTACTCACACCTATTTTTGCAGCATCTTCAAAGAAGTGCAGCGGCGTGCCGCTGCCACCATGCAAGCTAATTTGGCATTGGATTGAATCGCGTAGCTGCTGTAACAGCTCCAGGTCGAGTTGTTTTGGCACTGGGTATAACCCATGCAAGTTGCCAATTTGTACCGCCAGCGTGTCAACACCCGTGTTTGCCACGAAGCTTATTGCCTCTTCTGGCTTGGTGTTGTATTTTTTTACTTCTTCGTAGTCGATAGTTTCGGTATGAACGTTTGATGAACCCATAAAGTAGCGCTCTTCGGCCTCAACAAGCGCACCGGTAAATTTGGCGTACTCGACCACTTCTTTGGTTTTGGCCGTAATTTCTTCGAGGCTGGCATCGTGGTTGGCCTGGGAGATATCGATGTGAATAAATTCGTAACCGGCATCAATAGCACGCTTGGCCGCTTCTACCGAGGGGCTGTGGTCGAGGTTAATGTACATTTCAATACCGTATTCGGCCCGATAATTATCAACCAGGTCGCGAATGTTATCGAGGCCCATGGCCTCAACTTCACCATGGCTTACCTCAACAAGCACGGGTGACTGGAGGTTTTGAGCGGCTTTTGCTACAGCAATAAGCGTTTCCTGGTTGTCGATATTAAACGCTCCAACGGCAAACTTTTGGCTGCGACTACGCTGCATAAGGTGGCGGGCACGGACGGTATTGTCGCGGATTTCTTTAATTGATAAGCTCATAAGTTTCTCCTTAGTATTGGTGGTAGCGTGGCATACGCTCAATAAATGCTTTGATTTCATGCGCCATAGAAGCACCGTCAAGATGGAAATGCTTTATGAGCTCGTCCGGCTGGCCGCTTTCGCCAAAATGATCGTGCATACCGATACGGTGCACGGGCATAGGCAGCTGTTCTGACAGCAGTTCGGCAATGGCGCTGCCAAAGCCACCGGCAATCTGTGCTTCTTCAGCAGTGACCACGCGGCCGGTTTTTCGGGCGCTGGCAATAACCGTTTCTTCATCGAGCGGCTTTATGGTTGGCACGTGGACTACCTCGGCTTGAATACCATGCTCTTCAAGCTTTTTAGCAGCCACAAGCAGCTGATACGTCATGGTGCCCGTTCCCATTAAACTGACATCGTGTCCCTCGCGAAGCACATAGGCTTTTCCAATTTCAAACGGTGAATGCTCGGTGCTGAAAATGGGCGTTTTTTCGCGTGCCAAACGAAGATAGCTTGGCTTGCCATTTTTTGCAATTGCATGTGTGGCTTTTTCGGCCTCAATACTATCGCCGGGGGCGATTACAATCATATTTGGTAGTACACGCATAAGCGCTATATCCTCGAGCATCTGATGCGTTGCGCCGTCCGGACCTACACTTACACCAGCATGAGAGCCGATTATCTTTACCGGCTGATCATTGATGGCAATGGTGGTACGAATCTGCTCCCAGTTTCGCCCCGGGCTAAAAGCAGCATAGCTACTGGTAAACGGAATCTTACCGGCCCGAGCTAATCCGCTGGCTACGGTTACCAGGTTTTGTTCGGCAATACCCATTTCAATAAAGCGTTCAGGAAAGGCATCGCGAAAATGCGACATCTGCGTACTGTCGGTAAGGTCGGCGCACAGCGCGACAATAGACGTATCGAGCTCACCGGCAGCTTTAAGGCCGCGTCCAAAACCAGCACGAATTGGCTCTTTTTTTACGTCATCATTGTATATATCCGGATTTAGCTGATACTGCATTATTCTGCATCTCCTGAAGTAATTTTGCCATCAAGCGTGCGTAGTTTTTTCAACGCTGCCTTCGCCTGGTCACTATTGGGGGGCGTACCGTGCCAGTGATAGTCATACTCCATAAAATCAACACCTTTACCGGGAATAGTATGGGCGATAACTACGCTTGGCTTGTTGCTGATCGCCCGCGCCATACTGGCGGCATCGATAATACTTTCAATGTTGTGGCCATCGATTTCCTGTACGTGCCACCCAAAGCTTTCCCACTTGCCGCGGAGGTCCTCGAGTGGCATGACTTCATCGGTAGGGCCATCGATTTGAATGTTATTGCGATCTATAAAAACAATGAGTTGCGACAGCTTGTATTTACCCGCAAACATTGCCGCTTCCCAAATATTGCCCTCGTTCAGCTCGCCATCACCGGTAACAGCATATACCCAGCGGTGTTTGGCATTGTCGAGATACTGCAAACTGTAGGCATAGCCCGCCGCCTGGCTAAGCCCGCTGCCAAGCGGTCCGCTGGTATTTTCGAGGCCAGGTAATTTGAGACGTTCGGGGTGCCCTTGTAATCGACTACCGAGTTTACGGAGTGTCTGCAGTTCTTTTACCGGAAAGTAACCGCGCTCGGCCATAGTGGCGTACTGCACCGGAATGGTATGGCCGTTACTTAAGAAAAATACATCGCGCTCAGGCCACTCTGGCTTTAGCGGGTCAATATTCATAATATTGAAATAAAGCGCCGTTAAAATATCAGCCAGGTCTAGCGGACCGGCACTATGGCCGCTACCGGCCGCCTCGAGCATACGAATAATGTCTTTACGAACATCATTCGCCTTTTGTTCAAGCTGTATAATTGTCAGTTGCCCACTCACGCCTACAACACTCCGTGCTTATTAATTTCATTTACCAGTGTAGCATAAGTACTTTGGGGGTCATCTGCCCGGGCAATAGTACCGCCAACGTTCAATACATCTATCCCGCCTTGCGCCAGACTGTACGCATTTTCAATAGTAACGCCGCCATCCCAGCCAATTTCAACGGCCTGGTTAATATTGCGAATAAGGCGAACTTTTTCAAGCTGCATCATACTAGCTTTGCCACCATATTTTCCTAGTTCACCGCTAAAAATCATCACGTGATCGGCAGCAGCAATTTCGCTTGCTACCGTACTTGGTACGGTAGGGCGAAGAAGTGCCAGGCCGGCTTTAATACCAAATTTTTTAACATGTTGCAGCACCGGCAACAGATCTTCGCGCACTTCAGCATGAAAAATAATCATATTCGGCTTAAGACTAATCAATGTTTCCAGGTGCTCACTGGGTCGTGCCACCATCGCATGAATATCAACCGTCCATTCTTGCGGCCACCACACCTGAGCCGCTCCTACCGTAAAGGTTGGGGCAAACTCACCATCGCTAATATCCACGTGGATGCGCTCAGCAAACGGATGGATACGTTCAATTTGCGCTTTGTAATCATCGGGCGTTTCGGCCAGTACCGTTGGAACAACCATGCCCATAGCTATAACTCGTCAATCTGCGCGTTACGGCGCTTATAGCGGGGAGCATCGGCAAATGGCGTGCTAAGCCATGTATCAATAATGTCTTTCCATACCGCCGCATCGTCTTCCAGAACGCGAGACGGCAAACAAAGAACGTTACTGTCGTTGTCGTTACGGGTCATTTTAGCCTCGTAGGCGTCCCAAATGACACTGGCCCGAATGCCCCGAAAGCGATTTGCGGCCATGCACATACCCTGGCCGCCGCCACAAAGCAGAATAGCCCGTGGATCTTTTGAATCATCGCCCATAATCTGCATGACTGCCATTTGTGCAAATTCGGGGAAATCATCGGCCGGATCAAGCTCTTTGTCACCCACGTCTTCGACATCATAGCCATGCTTTGCAAGATAGGCAAACACTTTTTCCTTCATAGCAAAACCCTGGTGATCGGCGCCCAAGTAAATCTTCATGTATATAAGTATAAGCGGTTTATATGTAAAACGGAAGAGCCGTAAAACGCTTAATTTGCCTTAAGGTGAGAAACCACCCATTTTCCCGTACGGCGTGCCACGACAAGAGCACTACCATTATCTACTTTAAAGTTAGTCGTAGAACGCATATCTGGCAACTTGTCTCCGCCTAAAAGCTGAGCGATACCATAGGAAGTAACGAGGTTGTGGCCAAACGCGATAACCGCGGATTGCGGCGAATCACGAGCAGATTCGTACGCGTCCAAAAACCATTGCTTGTACCGAGCACCGGCTTTAGCCGCTGTCTCTCCATTGCTATGACGAAACTCCCAATCCTCATATTGTTGGCGCTCTCGTTCATCTGGTGAGTACACCTCACTTCGGCGCTTTCCCTCAAAATCACCTTTGGAAATTTCTCGCAGTCGCGAATCAGGAGGATACATAGGTGCCTCTAACCCTCCTGCGTTGACAGCAATGTCACGGGTATCAATTGCTCTTTTAGCATCCGAAGAATGAATCGAAGCAAGACTTAAGTGACGCTCCACGAGAAAAGAGCCGAGCACAATACCCTGCCGTTTTGCCTGTTTGCGGCCCCGTTCATTAAGTGGCACATTCAATCCAACACCTTGCACAAAGTCGCTTGCACCGTCTCTATCGTGTAAACGTGCAGCATTCTTCTCTGTCTCACCATGGCGAGCCAAAAGCACAACAGGGCCCTCGTCCCACGTAAAGTTAGCCAGTGGTTCATGTGTTTTTTTAATCACTTTTTGAGGTAACTACTTATTTATTGTTCTACCGGTATCAGCCACAAGTTCAACAAGTCGATTACTATAACCCCACTCATTGTCATACCAGGCGACTACCTTTACAAGATTTCCCGCAACAACGTTAGTAAGCAGTAAGTCGACAATAGCGCTATGGCTATTACCCTTGAAATCGCTACTCACCAGTTCTTCTTCGGTTACCGCCAGAATTCCCTGATAAAACGGCTGATCGGCTGCCTTTTTAAAGGCTTCATTGACTTCGTCAATCGTGACGTCTCGTTTTGTCACGACTACAAAATCGCTCAGGCTTACGACTGCAGTCGGAACGCGGAGGCTAAGCCCACCGAATAAGCCTGAAATTGCAGGCAAGGCTTGTCCCGCAGCCACGCTTGCACCGGTGCTAGTGGGAACAATATTCGTTGCCGCAGCACGGGCTCGGCGAAGGTCTTTGTGGGGAGCATCTTGCAAGCGCTGATCGGCAGTATAACTATGAACGGTCGTCATCATGGCTTTTTCGATACCAAAGGTACTTTCTAGGACCGCCATGACCGGTGTAATACAGTTGGTAGTACAGCTTCCATTATTCAGTACATCACTGGCACCTTCGCGGCCAATCATATCCTCGTTTACACCAAGTACAATTGTATCCGAGCCTTCGTCTTTGGCTGGGGCGCTGATAATAACGCGCTTTGCACCCGCTTGGTCAATGTGTGCCCGAGCCTTGCTGGGGTCGGTAAAAAAGCCGGTGCTTTCAATCACAACGTCAACCTTGTGTTGCCCCCATGGCAACTGTGCCGGGTCTTTTTCAGCGAGAACTACGATATGTCTGCCATCAACAATAATTCCCGTCTCGTCATGTCCCACTTCGTGCTGGTATGTACCGTATGATGAATCATGTTTTAGCAAATGTGCCAGTGTTTTTGTATCGGTTAGATCATTGATAGCGACAATTTCAAGGTCGCTTCGTTCGAATGCAATTTTAAATGCGTTGCGGCCTATACGGCCAAACCCATTAATTGCGACATTTACCTGGCTCATGAGATTCCCACTCCTTTTAAAAATAAGCATTAGCGTTTCATGTAACAGTATATACCCTTAGGGCTTTCTCTGTAAAATATTGCCGGCTAAACTATGAGTGCTCGCCGCCCTGCCCCAACTACTCACCACTTATGATGGTTTTTTAATTTCTTAAGGTGTTTTATACTAGTAGCACATGAAAAAACGCGAACTCCTCGAGCATGCCAGGCCGCACTACGAAGAAGATCAGCTTCTTGAACTTGAGCACGCTATTGATTTTGCCACTCACGCCCACGAAGGTCAGAAGCGAAAGAGCGGCGAACCCTACATTATTCATCCGCTTGCCGTGGGTGATACCCTGGTGGAATGGGGCATGGACATCGACACGGTACTTGCCGGTATTCTTCATGATACGGTTGAAGATACCGAAGCCACGCTTGAAACGATTGAGAGCTTATTCGGCCGCGACGTGGCATTTTTGGTTGACGGCGTTACCAAAGTGTCGCAGGCCCGAGCCGGCATGCGCAACCTTGAAAGCTACCTGCCGCAGACTAAAGATAATCTCTCAAAACTGCTCATTGCCGTAGGCCAAGACGTCCGCGTGATTATTATTAAGCTGGCCGATCGGCTGCATAACCTTTCTACTTTGCAATATATGCCGCCAGAAAAACAGGTAAAAATCGCCCGTGAAAGCCTTGATGTGTTTGCTCCGATGGCCGACCGGTTAGGTATGGGCCGTATTCGCATGCAAATTGAAGAGCTGGCCTTTAGTTACCTCGACCCGCAGGAATTCAAGAAGCTCAACAATACTATGAAAAAACGGCTTGGCAAAAGTACGCGAAAACTCGGAATCGTGCGTCAGCAGGTTGAGGCTGAGCTAAAAAAGCAAAACATTGATTTTGAGATAAACGGTCGTGTCAAAAGTATTTACAGCCTGTACAAAAAACTCAAGAAAACCGATGGCAACATGGACGACATTTACGACTTAATGGCACTGCGTATCATCGTCACTAGCAAGGACGATTGCTACAAAGTACTTGGTATTTTACATTCGCTGTACCAACCAATGATTTCACGCATTAAAGACTACATTGCCATTCCAAAACCAAATGGCTACCAAAGCCTGCACACTACTGTTATTACCCCCAGCAAGCAAATTGTTGAGTTTCAAATTCGCACCTACGATATGCACGAATACGCCGAACGCGGACTGGCGGCCAGCTTTCACTACCACGAACAGAAAAATTCAAAAGATTATATTAAGAACAGAAAAAAACAGAGCACCGCAACACTTCCTGCTCAATTACAGTGGATTTCACAGCTACAAGAAATTGCTGCGAAATTAGACTCTGGTGGAGACGTCACACAAGCTCAGTTAAACGTTGACCTTTTTGGTGACCGCATTTTTGTGTACTCACCAAACGGTGATATTTATAATCTACCCGAAGGAGCTCTGCCACTCGACTTCGCCTTTTTGGTGCACAGCGATATAGGCAAGCACGCCTACAGTTTTCGCGTAAACGGCAACATCCATTCGTTTGATAAGCCCCTTCATAATGGCGATATCGTTGAAGTTGTTACCCGAAAGCTCTCAACACCAAAACAAGCATGGCTTGACCTTGTAAAAACTAATCACGCCCGCGAAAAATTACGTGGTCAATTAAAAAAACTCGATATTATCGAAACAATCAGTGGTGCTGCGGCCATCATACGACAAAAGACGTTGCATCGAAAAAAGAAAACTTGATCTTTCGAACTAATCTAACTACCATAGACCAGGCCACATCCATATGATAGGAGTTGTAGCGTGACGGAATACGTCAACTGGAATAAGGCTATCGGAAGACTACAGGGGGAGGAGAAGTGCATAGCACTAGCACTTATCCTGAGCCCATTTGCCGATCCAACTACAGGAAGACTCTCGAAGGCGGCACGACCACTTCTGAGAAATATTTTCGGGGATGCAAATTGGGGGAGAATCAACCCGTCCGTCTTTCAAATGACAAAACTAGGACTACTCAGCAATACAAAACCCAAGGGCGGCACGGAAGGTGAATGGTACTTACACCTACCTAGCGGCGTACGACCAGAAACTGAAACCAGTATTGCGCTGGTAGGAGCCGTTGCCGAAATCGTGAGGCGTTTTGGAGTTAGTTCCGTTCCTAACGTCATCGAGCTACTGAAAGCCTACGTGAAGTAAGTGCCGCGGGTAGCGTGTCGTACATAAGCAATCGACACGCTACCTCAATAAATACTATCGATTATTTCAATGTTCAATTGATTCATGAGCCACCGCTTAGCTTCAACTATGTCGCCCTGTATCTTTACAATCCTAGCGCACGGCTTTTAAATAAGTTTATACTGCAATGCATAGTCAATCTTCTCCTGAAAGGCCTTCTCGAAACCGTGCAGTTCCGTTGGATTGAGCCACATATACTCAATATGCTCCCAGCTTAAAATTATGTTGGGCTGATGTTCATCAATTGTCATTTTATAGAGGAGGTACGTCATTGAATCACCACGCTTACGCACGTGCGTGTCGGCGCCAAGGAGCGTAGCACCATGACCTTTCACTGCCAAGCCCGTTTCTTCTTCAATCTCACGAATTACCGCTTCTTCAGCCATCTCACCTAATTCAACTTCACCACCAGGTAAATCCAGAAAGAGCGGATATTTTGGATGCGTATCACTACGCCGAAGTACCAATACTTGTCCATCGTTGTTGAATAAGAGGGTTTTTGCGCAACTAATTGCGTTCACTAGCGCTCATTCCAGCGCGTAATT
>DATHGD010000062.1:0-8502 GCA_035317765.1 Saccharimonadales bacterium (SeqCode)
GCCACCTGAGATTCCAAATTATGGCAAAAAGGGAACTGGCGTGCTACTAAGGCCCGGTGACACGATTGCGATTGAGCCAATGGCAACGCTTGGCAAGGAACGTATTAAAACCGATGCGGATGGCTGGACGATACGTACGCAAGACGGTAGTTTGGCGGCTCATTTTGAGCATACGGTTTTAATTACAGATACTGGCGCTGAAATTTTAACACAGCTATGACTTATTCTCTCAACCACAGACTTCAATCACGTTGAAATTTGTGGTTGAGAGAGACAGAGAAGTTACAGATATCCCTTTCAACCGATCAATACTTCTTAGTGGCGGGTAATTCACTACTGCTCGTAGTTAACTACATGAACGGCCGAGGCACGAACATCGCGGTTTTGGTCAGAGCGAATCGCCCGCACTGGTGTTATTTTTTTGTAGCTGACATTACTGTCGATGAACCACTTCTTTGCCCTATCGGCGTTGAGCCTTTTGGCGATGTACTCGTACAGTTCGCGAGCAAGGTCAAGGCGGCGGATCTGGTCGGTGTCAGGTAGCAATAGTGCATTCTTCTTCATCCAGCTATTGACGTCACTGTATTGTAGCGCTCCGGTCAGTGTGAACACTAAGGTCTGTCCGATCCTGTCACACAGTGCTTTGACACGCTCGCTGACTGGATCATTCCTCCAGCGCTCATCGGACATTGCAGTCTCCTCTGTCTCGTGTCACGGGCATAGTATCCTGTGACGGTTGTATGAAAGTCTGGTATCGTTAGGACTAAACTTAACAAATTATATTATACTTTTAGAATACAAATCCATGCAAGCTGTCGGTTAAGGGGCATGGGTGTTGTTGGGCCTCGCTGGCAACGGGGCGGCAAGTGCTAGGCAAAACGCTCCATAAGCGTTATACTTTTACATATGCAAGAAACATCTCGATACGCAGTCGGTATAGATATCGGTACGACAACTGTTCGCTGTGTTGTTGGACATCTCGATGCCACGACTGGCGCTCCGACTATTGTTGGCGTTGGCCAGGCTCCAAACAGTGGTATGCGAAAAGGTATCGTGGCTAATCTTACTGGCCCGGCGCAAGCTATTGATGATGCGCTCGGTGAAGCTGAGCGTATGAGTGGCTACCAGGTTAATGCGGCATCTATTAGTATTAATGGCGCGCATATTTTAAGCACAAAGGCCGATGGTATGATCGCTGTAGGCGGTATGGATCATGAAATTACACCGCAAGATTTGGCACGCATTGAAGAAGTAGCTACACTTGGAAAAGTGCCGGCAAACCGTGAAATTCTTGAAGTTGTGCCTCATAGTTATCGGCTTGATGGCCAGGATAACATTAAAGACCCGCTTGGTATGACGGGAAATCGTCTGGAAATTAGCGCAAACGTTGTGTCGGCTTTAGCGCCGCATCTTAGTAATCTGCAGCGATCGGCTGAAATGGCCAAAGTAGAGCCACGGACTATAACACCGGCTATTTTGGGGGCTGCCAGGGCAGTTCTTAGCGAGCAACAGATTGAAAATGGTGTTGCTGTAGTTGATCTTGGCGGTGCAACAACCAGTATTGCCATTTTTGAAGAAGGCGACCTGCAATACGTTGCTGTCATTCCGGTAGGTGGCGTAAACATTACCAACGACCTTGCGATCGGCCTTAAAACCGACCCTGAAATTGCCGAAAAGGTAAAACTGGCTAACGCTACGGCCGTAACGCGAAAAAATGATGAGCGTATTTCGATAAAAATTGAAAAAGAAACCCATAATTTTGATTCGAGTGATGTTGATGAAATTGTCGGGGCTCGGCTTGATGAGATTTTTGATGCAATCCAGAAAGAATTAAAGAAAGCTGGCCGTGCTGGTAAACTGCCGAGTGGTGTAGTGCTAACGGGTGGTACGGCAAAAATAAAGGGAATCGCAGAATACACTAAAGAAAAACTTGGTTTGGCAGCCCGAGTGGGAAAATCGTCAGGCTACGGCGGGGTTGCCGATAACATTGAAGAGCCCCAGTTTGCAACAGTCGTTGGCTTGATGCTGCTCGATTCTCAAGGGGCAACAAACGCTCATACTCCGCAAAAGTCCGGCGGTGGAAGTAAGGCTGCGATCAAAAATGCTGGAGGAGTTATCTCTAAATTCCTGGACAAGTTTAAGGCGTAATTTGTTTTTAAATAATAAATGTTATACTAGATAAGAATAGAATATCGGGGGAGACTATAATTCCATGCCGGAAGTGAAACCAAGTGAAATTCAGACATTTGCAAGTATAAAAGTTGTTGGTGTCGGCGGAGCCGGCGGCTCGGCTGTCAATCGCATGAAAGATGCAGGCCTTGCTGGCGTCCAATTTATTGCAATGAATACAGACGCGCAGGCGTTACATAACTCAAAAGCTGACATGAAAATCCATCTTGGCCATTCGACCACGAATGGCCTTGGTGCGGGTGCAGACCCTGCAACGGGCGAGGCGGCCGCTAATGAATCGCGTGATGAAATACGTGATGCTATTGAAGGTGCCGATATGATCTTTGTAACCATTGGTGCTGGCGGTGGTACCGGAAGTGGTGCCGGGCACGTGGTAGCAGAGGTTGCCCGTGAACTTGGTATCTTGGTTGTTGGTGTCGCAACGAAACCATTCAGTTTTGAAGGTGAAAAGCGCCGTCAAAACGCCGACTGGGCAATTGCACAGCTTGGCCGCCAAGTTGATACGCTTATTACGATTCCAAATGATCGCTTGCTTCAAACGATTGATCGCCGTACGCCGCTTCTTGAAACCTTTAAGATCGCTGATGATGTACTTCGTCAGGGCGTACAGGGAATTTCAGAGCTTATTACCGAACACGGCCTTATTAACCTCGACTTTGCCGATGTAAAGGCGATTATGAGTAATGCTGGTTCAGCGCTTATGGGTATTGGACGCGCTAGTGGTGATGACCGTGCTGCACAAGCCGCCCAACAGGCTATTGAGTCGCCGCTTATTGAAGTGTCTATAGATGGCGCCAAGGGTGTTCTCTTTAATGTAACCGGCGGTTACGACATGAGTATGAGTGAAATCCAAGAGGCGGCCGAGATAATTACAAGTGCCGTTTCACCAGATGCAAACATCATTTTTGGTGCCACGCTTAAACCTGAACTTGAAGACGAACTGATCATTACGGTTATTGCGACTGGTTTTGATAGTGCGTACTTCCATGAACAGGCAGCACAGCTGGAAACACCAAAAACAGGGAATGCGACAACTGTTTCTTCATCTGAGCCCGCTGTAAATGATACGGTTGACGTTGAGGCGATTAACATGGATCTTGATCAGTCGGAGGCTGCCGCAGCTTTTGCCGATGACACGCCACCCAACGATATTTGGAATAATCCTCCCGAGGAAGATGATGAATCCGATACGCCTGCCTTCCTTCGCCGCCGCAAGAAAAATAAGCAATCAGATGAGTCTTAGGAAGCTACTAAGCAATGAATTCGAAGTATAAGATAGGCGACAGTCGAGTTATTGAATCTCGTGAGGCGGCTGACGGTCAAACGATTCGCCGCCGCCGTGAATCACTTGATGGCAAGCACCGGTTTACTACCTATGAGCGTGTTGAGCGACCTAATCTAGAAGTAGTAAAAAAAGACGGCTCACATGAGCTTTTTGATCGCGATAAGCTAACAACGGCCATAAAACGCTCTGTTGGAAAGTTCTTTAGTTCTGAACTAGAGGTTGAAGAGATAATCAACCAGGTAGAGAACGCACTGTACGATCTTGGTGAAAGTAAAGTGACGTCACGCCAAATTGGTGATCTCGTATTGGATGAGCTGGCTGTACGCAATGAAGTTGCCTACGTTCGATTTGCAAGCGTGTACCATGAGTTTAAGACGCTTGATGAGTTTGAAGAAATTTTGCAGCTACGCCGCAGAAAGTAGGAACGAGTTATGAAAACAGTTGTCGTGTATAAAGATGAAACCGACTACGCACGCGAGGTAACCGATTACCTGCGTGATTTTCATCGCCAAACGGGCCACGAGCTTGAAACGATCAACCCGGATACACCAGATGGTGCTACGTTTTGTCGTACTTATGACATTGTAGAATATCCAAGTATGGTTGCTATCAGCGATGATGGGTCATTGCAAAACCTTTGGCGTGGTCTGCCACTACCTACTATTACAGAGGTGAGTTATTATGTTTAGCTTTGGTAAAAAGAAACAAACACTCGAAAATTCTAATAAATGGATATTTGGAACGATGCTTGTTTTTGGCCTGGTGGGTCTTGCGGCAAGTTTTGTGCTTGCTGTAGAAGAATTTCACCTTTTGAAAAACCCCAATGCAATATTGTCGTGCTCCATTAATACTGTGCTCAACTGCTCGACCGTAATGGAGACCTGGCAGGCAAGCGTATTTGGCTTTCCAAATATGTTTATTGGCCTCATGGGATACCCTATCGTTGTTACGGTGGCAATTGTTGCGCTTACGAAAGCTAAACTACCGCGCTGGTTTTGGATAGTAGCAAACGTTTGCTACCTTTTGGCTGCGCTATTTGCCTATTGGCTCTTTTTTAACAGTGTCTATGTTATTGAAGTGCTTTGTCCGTGGTGCTTGATTGTGACGTTTGTAACAACAATCATTCTGGCTACACTGACACACTATAACCTAAGGGAAAATGCATTTAAACTCAGTAAACATGTTAATAATACAGTACAGGAGATGCTCAAAAAGGATATTGGCAAGCTACTGACGGCAACCTGGATAGTATTACTCATTGCACTGGTATTCGTAAAATTTGGCGAGAGTCTA
Organism: Saccharimonadales bacterium (SeqCode); assembly: GCA_035317765.1. Lineage (GTDB taxonomy): Bacteria > Patescibacteriota > Saccharimonadia > Saccharimonadales > Saccharimonadaceae > DATHGD01. The sequence continues at coordinate 4,769 of DATHGD010000062.1, forward strand.
TTTGCCTAGAAAGAGAAGCTTAGCGCGCAGTGTGTGTAGTTGGTTTTTATGACAGAATTTATACGATATACTCCTGAATCAGAAACCACACCAGAACGATACTTTTGGGATAATTTTATTCGATCTATAGGGGCCATTGCGGAGGTATCTACTAACGAGGATTCTCATGAGCATGACCCTGTAGATATGACGGATACTTTAACACAAATGCAATATGAAACAGAGGAAGATGCTTTAACTCTGCTATATAACTACACAACACAGCTGGTTGTGGCACCTGGTCAGTCGAGTAAACTTGAGGCGGTGGAGTCATTCTTGGTTGCTAATGGTTTTATCGAGTCTGAGTAGAGGGCTTTTGCTTATTTACCTACATTTTTTGGCTATGCCCCCATCTTAGGAGAGGGTAATTACCTAAGTCTCAAAACCCTCCCCTAAAGTAAAAAGACGCGATATACTTTCCTTGTTAACCTTCTAAAACCAACAAGGAGAAAAATATATGCGTCTTTTACGTGCTCATCATATCAAGAATTTAATTACAGTACTAGATGTTTTGCTTCCGCAGGCGGCGGCCAACCTGAAGGGTGGCTGTCCGGTGATCCTTCATCAAAATGATCTCATTGCGCTCCTGTTGTTTAGTACGTTCGTTGCGCCGCAACGAACACTCAGGGGCATCTACCGCTGGGCACAAGCGTCTACTACCGGCGGTTCCAGCTGTCCTCATACAGGTCACGGGTGAGGAAGTGCCACCAGGCACTTCCCGTGATGCTCACCGTTCTTCAACGGCTCCTCATATGTACCGCACCACTTCGGTTCATCGATTCCACCATGTTGCCCATCTGCCGCCTGGTCCGTGCCAACCGCCACAAGGTAGTCAAAGTATTGCCGCCTTCGGCAAGAACCACCAGGGCTGGGTGGTATGGCTTTAAGCTGCATGCCACCTCAGTGATGCGCTGCAAGATGTGGCGGGAACACGGCTGTCTCATCCTTTCACTGCCACATCCTACCCAGCGAAGAAGGTACTGGCCCGCTGGCAGCTGACGCTGCTGCGGGGGTTTGAGACTTAGGTTGACTATAGTTTACTTTAAGTCGTAAGTATGCTATAATATATTTTGCCCACAAACGAGAGGATTACTATGGATCGTCTTAAGCGGCAAGAAGAAGCGGCGGTAGTAGCTAGGCTGACTACACTGCTTGGCCATGGCTCGGGCAGTATCGGTGCGCTTATCACAATAACCGCAGCATCCGGTAGTGTGATTTCTGCAACTGGTGTCAGTCTGCTCATCCTGAGCTATCTGTTTTTGCGCAGAGCCCAGGGGATACGTTGCACACGAGACCAGCGCAGACACTATGCGCTGATTGACCAGACGCCGAAAGAAAAGTCATTACTAGCCCAACTAGAACAAGCTGATCATGTCGTGATTGGACATTATGACAGGCAAGGTAAACCGTGGCGTAGTGTAATAATCTGTCACGACACGCAGATGATGGCGGATCTTATCAGGAATGGTACTGGTCTGCCATTGGCTGAAGTTTTGAAAGTCGCCGACAATGAGCAAATCTTCTTCACCGCTGGCCCTTTGTGAAGCGATTGGCGCCCTGCAGTATGTAGGGCGCCGTTTCATATACTAGTAGAATTAGAGGGTATGTTTCGTAAAATTATGTTTGCTAAAATAGAAAAAGAAACTAACTATTTACCAAGAAAGTAATCGATATGACAACTATAAATCCTTACATTAACTTCAATGGAAATGCCGAAGAGGCCTTCAATTTTTACAAATCAGTGTTTGGTGGAGAGTTTGAAACGATTGTGCGCTTCAAAGATCTCTAAAGTCCTGAGTTCCCCATAGCGGAAGAAGATGCAAATGAATCATGCGTATTGTTTTGCCGATTGGTGGAAATACTTTAATAGCCAATGATGTTCCTGAAAGTCTGGGTCCCGTAAGCGAAAACGAAAATAGATCTAAAATAGAGGTCTACGCGGAAAGTCGCTCAGAAGCTGACAACATATTCACCGGACTTACAGTAGGTGGAACTGTTTATTAACAAGAATCTAATAGCTAAGGAAGTTAAAGAGAGCTTAGTCTGCCTCCAGTGGCTCATCGCTCGCCTGCTTGGCATAATATATCTGCCAAAACCAATAAAGTAGCGCGCCTGTGGCGATAATTGAGATAAAAGCGTTAAGCCTAGAAGACATCGTACCGGCTAATGATCCAACCATTTAAAATACTAGTGGGTATAGCGACAGCGCACCCAAGTGATGCGCCGCAAGATATGGCGAGAGCATGGTTGCTTCATTCTTTCACCACCACATCCGAAACAGAAGAAAAAGATGAGTGTCCCGTGGCAGATAACACTCCTCCACGCCAGACCAAAGATTGAGTGTGTCTTTGATTGTAGTCGGAAAAGATTTTAGGGGCGAATCGAGTAGCAGGACCCGAAGGGGGCTTTGAGACCTAGATATAATTATATTGACTTTTTATAACAAATAGTGTATAATAAATACATTCGACTTTGCGTTGACGTTGTTTGATAATCCACTTACAAGAAAGGTTCTGAGCATGCCTCAATTTGTCGCCAACCCCAAGGACTCGGCCGCTGTAAACAAGCTGCAGAGTGTAACCCGCGCTGCAGATTACATTGGCCTTCCTCTGATCACCATAGCTGCCATTGCGGTGGCTGTGTTTGCCAATAGTGTCGTAAAACTCACTTTTGGCGAGATCGAACGACAATACGGCGAGAAAGTGTATGCATTTAGCGCGATCGCAGTTCTCTTTGCAATGGTGACTGTTGCCCTGATACTCATGGCGAAGGTGCGTGGTGCCATTGTAAAGTTTTTCATCCGCAAAGAAGTTGCCAACCTGGCAATTTTTGCAGTGAACCCGGTATTGGTGCGTGCGTGCCAGACCCACCTGATGGTGATGAGCAGAAAAAAGAAGTTGGTGCGCTCTGTCCCGTTGGCCATGCTGTACCAGTGGCATTTTGGTGAACTGGAGTTCATCGCACGGAATGCGAAAGAGGCAAGTAGCTTCGCCGGTTCTGGCAAGTAGCTTTTTCTTGTAGGTGACTTTCACTCAATGGTTACATTGGAAGGAGGTATTATTACTTTCATCTGATTTATCGTTTTGCCGAATAAGGGCGTGATTCTTCTTTTAAGAAGAACTCCGCCCTTATTTAATGGAAAATACTCGTGGTTGAACAACTACGTAAAACAGGGTAAAATATGGTTAGACGTCTCTGTATAAGAGTAAGCGATTATCACCCGCGAATGTTTTGGGAAGAACTCTGAGCAAGAAAGTAGAACCCAACGTGCACACTGGCGATACAAGTGACAACTGAGCGCTAAAAAGAATCTCTTTTTAGAAACTGGATGGTACCGTCCGCGATAGCGGATTCCAGTGACTAAACAGGGATTTTTTGTTTTAAGAAAGGACAAGACATGAAACGGTTACTTTGTTATGGTGACTCGAATACTTGGGGACAGGCACAACACCAGGTGGGTATGAGCAAGCGTATTGCAAGCGATCGGCAATGGCCGCAAATTCTTCAGCATCTTCTTTTCAATGAATGCCTAATAATTCAAGAGGGGCTTGGCGGCCGGGTAGCGGGCGACTTTGATACAGAGAAGTCATATTATAATGGAAAGACGTCATACGAAGTTGTATTGCGGAGTGCAGCGCCGGTTGACCTGGTAATTATTGCGCTAGGCACAAACGATCTTAAGGTGCGGTATGAAA
>DATHGD010000063.1:0-2840 GCA_035317765.1 Saccharimonadales bacterium (SeqCode)
AACGCATGGTTACTTTTGTTTCGGGCCAGCCCCCAGCCTCAAGGTGGTGATGAATTGGTGCCGACAAAAATACTTTTTTGTGAAATAGCTTCTTACTGGCAATCTGAATAACGCTCGAACCTGCTTCGACCACAAATATAATACCGATAATAGGAAGAAGAAACAGCGTATTTGTCAGCATCGCCACAACACCCAGGCTGGTACCAAAGGCAAAACTGCCTACGTCACCCATGAAAAACCTGGCCGGATAAATATTAAACCACAGATAACTGAGCAGCGCGCCCACTACCGTAAAACAAAATCCCGAAAGTAGTACATGACCCTGTAAAAGCGCAATCACGCCAAAGGTTCCAAAGCTAATTGCCAGCAGCCCACCGGCTAACCCGTCAAGTCCATCGCTAATATTCACTGCGTTACTGGTAGCAACCACAGCCAATACAAACAGAGGTACAATTACCCAGCCAAGGGTAAAATCACCAAGATACGGCAAATGTACGCTGGTATAGCCAAGCTTCACATAAAAGAACCACCCAAGAAAAGCCGCTAAAATCGTAATCATTAAAAATTTCAAACTTGAACGAAGGCCCGCCACGCCTAACCCTTGTCCCCGAATATTAATAACGTCATCAAGCAGCCCTACTGCCCCACCGCCTATCAGTGCGGCAAGTGGCAACCATGTCTCGGCACGGTTAAGGTTAAACCCAAGTGTAATCGCTGCAATAGAAACCACACCAATAATGCCAGCCATCGTTGGAATGTTACGTTTAAATTTATCGGCGTGCAATTTCGTAAATACTTCGAGGGCCTCGCCAGTGGTGCTTGTTTGACGCTGTTTTTTCCAAAACTTATACCGGTACGCCATAAAGGTATAAAAAGGTGTCAGCAGCATTGCAAGCAGAAACGCCGCTACGCTTAGCAAAAATGTCCCCGTTAGTTCAGTTGTAAATTGCGTCAGCACCATATCATTTATCCTTTCGGTTGCAGTTTCAAGTAATCAAGCATCCAGTTAGAAATATCAGTAAAAATTGGAAGAGCATCGGTATTCCCTGCAAGATTCATGCCCTTGCCCGATACTTGCACCATTATGACATACCTAGGGGTTGCTTCGCTATCGCCGCCAAAGCCCAAATACGTCCCAACGGTTTGATTGTCAACGTACTTGCCATTTTCAATCGTTTGCGATGTTCCTGTTTTTCCTCCAACATAGTACCCCTTCCTGTCTTGGGCGGCATAAAACGCCGTTCGAGCCTCGTGAATCATTGCCCGCACTTTGCTTGAGGCGGTCGGTGCAATAACGTTCTGCTTGGCAGGTTTAGCGACTGCCGATACAAAGCTTTCTCCGTCATCGCTCATCGTACCAGCCAGCACTGTTGGCGTATAGTATGTACCTCCGTTAACAATCGTGCCAAAGGCCGCACATACTTGCACCATAGTGACATCGAGCCCCTGGCCAAAGGCCATGTTCGAATAGCGCACCGCCCCACCGTCTATATCGGTTGGGGGTATTACCGTACCAGGCACTTCACCTGCTACTTCAATTCCGGTCAGCTGCCCAAGGCCAAATTTATTATGAAAATAATCATACATAGTGTCGCGCGCACCCCGAGTAATATTATTGCCGTCACCAAGCCGCTGCGCCACCGTGACAAACCCTGTATTGAGCGAATAATTCAGTGCATGCTGAAACGTAATCGTACCTGTCTGACCCTTGGTAGCATTGGTAATTGTGCGGTCTTCCACTTTAATAGAGTCGGTATTCTTATAGGTTGAATTCGGCTCGACTACGCCCTTATCCAACCCCGTAGCCATTGTCAGGGTCTTTACATCAGAACCCGGCTCGTATGGTGCGCTCACCGTTCCGTTATTAAATGCAGCAGCATTTTGAACCTTGTTGTATTCTGCAGGGTTATACGTAGGAAGATTGGCCATAGCAAGCACTTTGCCCGATTGTGGATCCATCACCATAACGCTGCCATCGCTTGCCTTGGATCGCTTTAATCCCTCGGCAAGTGCGCGTTCGCTGTAGGCCTGAATATTTCGATCAACCGTGAGCACCACATTATCACCGTTTTTTGCCGTTTTATTGATGTTATTGTTGCCAATCGTGAGCGGCACATTGCTAACATCGGTTACCGATTGAAGCAAGCCGTCCGAACCTGTCAACCGCTTATTCAACTCTTGCTCAATACCATAGCGGCCCTTCCCTTCACCATCAACAAACCCAAGCGTTTGAGCTGCCAGCTGGCCTTCAGGATACACGCGCTGGGTTTCTTGCTGAAAACCCAGCCCCTTAAGGTGTGACTTTTTCATTAATTCTGCCTGCGTACGGGTTACTTTTGTCGCAAGTATTTGGTAGCGTGATTCTTTTTTGAGTAGTAACGCATCGAGGTTCTGTCGTGCATTTCCGCCGGCCACTTTGTGAATAAGATCTATCATTTCCTGGGGTTTTTCTACCACTTTCGGGTCGGCAAAGGCCGTATATACCGTTTCGTTCAACACTAACTTCACCGGGCTACCCGCATCCATTGCATAAATTTCACCGCGCTTTGCCGGAATAATCAGCTGCTTCAACTGTTCTTTATTTGCTTGAGTCACGTAGTAGTCGTGCTGAACAATTTGCAGATAAAACAAACGAACGACAAAAATTGCCATAATGACAAGGGTCAAAATGGCGAGGGTTCGCGGACGGCTACCTATTTTTAAATCTAATTGCATATATGTATTCTATTCGTTAACATAGTCAGTTTGCGCAGGTTTTGTCATCTCACGCGCTACACTGCTGTTTTGTACCGTATCCAATGCAGTAAGGCGGGCATTTTCAACCTCAAGATCAGTCTTTT
>DATHGD010000064.1:0-7449 GCA_035317765.1 Saccharimonadales bacterium (SeqCode)
CGAGCCATTCGGAAGCGCGTGAGGAGTCAGAGCGACTGCGTGAGGAGTTCACGGAGGGCATCATTCTTGCGCACGAGGTTAAGTCTAGAGTGCCGGTACTGCGTCTGGTAGTGGCTAGCAGGGATCACGCAAATTAGGTCGAGAGCGCGATCTACAGGCAGGGGAAAGCACAGGTCTGCTCTTCGCGTCCAGCACCTCTGGGAATTTAAGTTAAGCCCACATTCGAAGTATATGAGCCCCGCTCCTTCGAGTGTGGGCTTGTATACTTTAAGGGGGTATTGTCATGAGCGCCCATATCTGTTACAATGGGCAATTGATCGATTAATTATTAAAGGAATCATATGAAAAAAGCAGTCGTTAAGATCGGTGGCAAACAATTTATTGTTACCGAAAAAGAGACCCTACTGGTGGACCTCCTCCAGGAAGGCACTAAAGAGCTCACGCTTGATGCACTGTTGGTAATTGATGGGGACGAAACTACCATCGGCACGCCAGCGGTAAAGGGTGTGAAAGTTACCGCCAAGGTTATTGAAGACCTTGTAAAGGGTGATAAGATCCGCATAATCCGCTACAAAGCGAAAAAGCGCGTTCACAAAGAGAACGGTCACCGCCAAAAGTATTCACGGATTGAAATTACTTCAATCAAGTAGTTACATAAAAACCTCGTAGAAATACGAGGTTTTTTGATGGGGAATAATCTGGGCAGTTGCATTACGCTCGTGCTACAATAGAGGGAACGATGAGGGAAGAATAAACAGTGGCGACAGTTATTTCGGTAACCAATCAAAAAGGTGGCGTTGGTAAGACAACGACTGCTGTTAATATTGCATATTACCTGGCCAAGCAAGGTAAAAAAACGCTGCTTGTTGATTTTGACCCGCAAGGTAATGCCACGAGCGGCCTGGGTGTTGATAAGCAGGCGCTAGACGGTACGATGACCGATGTTATTTTAGAAACCAAAAACTTAATTGATATTATTTTGCCAACAGACCATAAAAACCTGTTTCTTGCGCCGGCGACCTCGCACCTAGCAAATACCGAGGTAGAGCTGGCACAGGCAAACAGGCGGTTTACGCGTCTGAAAAATGCTATTAACAACGTGCCAAACTATGACTTTGTCATTATTGATAGTCCGCCGAGCCTCAGCTTGCTGACGGTAAACGGTTTGATTGCAGCGAAATATGTTCTTTTGCCTGTCCAGGCCGAGTTTTATGCACTTGAAGGCCTAGGACAGCTACTCGAAACAATGAAACTGGTGCGAAAAAGTATGAATCCAACGCTCGATCTGCTCGGTGTGCTGCCAACCATGGTTGACGGCCGTACAACATTGAGCGGGCAGGTGCACGAAGAAATTAAAAAACATTTTCCAGGTAAAGTCTTTAAAACGACTATCCCCCGTAACATTCGTTTGGCCGAAGCTCCCAGTCACGGGTTGCCGGTAGGGGCGTACGATAAATTTTCTAAAGGGGCACGTGCATATAAAGCGGTGACCAAGGAGGTATTGCAACGTGTCAGCTAGAAAAGCAGGGCTAGGCCGCGGATTTGATTCGTTGATTCCAACGGAACTACTTGACGAGTCATTTGATCCGACCGCTGCTCAAGATGAAAAAGTAAGCGAGCTGCGCCAAATTAAACTATCTGAAATAGTGCCCGATGCCGATCAGCCGCGGCGTCATTTCGATGATGCTTCACTTGAGGAAATGGCCGCCTCTATAAAAGAGCACGGCGTATTGCTTCCACTTGTTGTCACGCCAAAAGACGGCGGCTATCAAATTGTTGCCGGCGAACGGCGCTATCGCGGTGCCAAGCTGGCCGGGCTTGATAAAGTTCCAGCCATTGTTCGTACATTAAGCAATCAGCACAAGCTTGAGCTTTCGTTAATTGAGAACCTGCAGCGCCGTGACCTTAACGCGCTTGAAACGGCAACGGCCTATTTGAAATTGCGCGATCAGTTTAACCTGACGCTCGATGAAATCGGGCAGCGGGTTGGCGGTAAGTCGGTGAGCACCATCAGCAACACTTTGCGTTTGCTACGCTTGCCAGACATGGTGAAACAAGCGCTTCTTGATGAGAAAATACGCGAGGGGCAGGTACGGCCGCTTATTAATTTGGATCCCGATGTCATTGAAGAGATTTTCCCGCGCCTTCTAAAAGAGGAGTGGAGCGCACGAAAGACCGAGCAATTCATCGTGCAGCTTAAAAGGGCGGCGCGCTCTCCTATTGAGAACGAACGGCGCAAACCGGTGACACATATTCCGTACGAGCAAGACACGGCGCGCCTCGTGAAACGGTTCTCAACAGATGTAAATGTAAAAACCAATGCCAAAGGCGCCGGACAAATAGTAATCCGCTTTAAAAGTGATGCTGATTTTAAACGTATTCAAAAGAAAATACTCGGCGAAGAAAATAACTAAAACGGACGCATTTTTGTGAATGGATAGATTCGGTATCCAACAGGACCGATAACATCGTAGTAGGGGATAAGCCCCAGCCCGCTGCGTGAATCGTATGAATAATCACCCTGTCGGTGGTCACCAGCTACGAAGAGCGTTCCTTCGGTAACAGTCGTATCAACGTTACCGCTGGTTGGAGAGCCCGGCTCACCGTGGTTATTATCATCGGGATGAAATCCGTTCGGGTGTTCAGAGTTATACACAGTTAACACACCTTCTTTTACTGTAACGCGTTCGCCGGGGAAAGCAATGACACGCTTAACGATGAACTCATCGCCCGTACCAACGTTGTACATAGGGTTTTTAAATACAATAACTTGCCCGCGGTCGGGGACGTACGGCTTATTTTGCAACTGCGACCATGTAACGGGGAGACGGTTAACAATAAGGCGGTCACCGGTAAAAAGTGTTGTTTCCATGCTTGGCCCAAGCACGTTAAAGCTGCGAAAAACATAGGTGTTAATAAGCAGGGTACCAATAAGTACACATACGATAAAAATCAGTATGTTCATTGCATCTTTGAATAACGGGTGACGTTGGAGAAAGGTTGCTTCCATCAAGTACCCACTATACACGCTTTGTTAGCCCTGTAAAAGCAAAGTAGTTATGATTTTACATTCAAAAAAAGAACTAAGTCGTATATAGTAGAGAAAGTAATTTATGACAAAGCAACGACATTCAATCGATGGGTTTGTTCCACGCCGCGCTGGTAGCCAATTAGGCGACCATCATAGCGAAGGAACGAAAAAGGTGGAAGAGGTAAACAGGTTTTACCCTACTTCCCCTCAGGTAGAGGCGCAGCAACCAATTGGGACGCGCCGCTCAGAGCTGGGCATTGCACGGACCGACCTTGACGAGACATTAAAAAGTATCGATACGGGCGAAGAAAAGAGTTCCGACAAAAAGCGCCGCAAACGAGGTGCGCCTAAAAGCAAAGCCCGCCGCATTATTAAATGGGTGATTATCGTGCTTATTATTGCAGGGCTTGGTATTGGTGGCTGGTTGTTATACAAGGCTATGAACGCAAGCAATAATATTTTTAAAGGGAACGTTTTTGATCTTGTTCAAAATCAGCCATTGAAACAAGACGCAAATGGCCGAAGCAATATTTTGGTTGTCGGGACGTCACAAGATGACCCTAACCATGATGCTGCGTACCTTACCGATTCAATAATGGTGGTCAGCGTGGATCAAAAGAATAAAAATGCCTACATGGTAAGCATTCCGCGTGACCTCGAGGTACAATACGGGCAATCGTGTATTACGGGTAACCGGGGAAAAGTTAACGTCTACTATAGCTGTGTGGGTGGTGGTACCGATAGCGTTGAGGCCGATCGCACCGCTTTAACTAAAGAAGCTGGCTTTATTGGTGAAATTCTTGGACTTGATATTCAATACGGCGTAAACGTAAACTACACGGTTATGCGTGAGCTTGTGAGCGCTGTTGGTGGTATTACGGTCAACATTGAAGGTAGCGGCGGCGCACCGGGTATTATGGATAGTAACTTTGACTGGAAGTGTGGTGTTGGTGATCGAAAAGTCAGCCGCGCGGAAGTACTAAGGCGTTGTCCTCCTAGCGGTCACTTTATCGAATATCCAAATGGCCCCGCACAACTGGACGCTGAACATGCACTGTACCTTGCCCAGGCTCGTGGTGACGTGTCGCCAACCTATGGTCTTGGCCGTTCTAACTTCGATCGTGAGCTCAATCAGCAAAAGATTGTAAAAGCAATTCGTGAAAAAGCAATGAGCGCTGGTGTGTTGACTGATTTTAGTAAAGTTTCAGGTATTATTGACGCTCTTGGCAATAACCTGCGTACAACATTTGAGGCAAACGAAGTACGAACATTGGTAGACCTTGCAAAAGACATTAAAGATAAGGATATTCAATCGATTAGCCTTATTGACGGTGACAACCCAGTTATGAACGGTAACGCACAGCCTTCGGCCGGATTGTATCAATACGGTGACATTCAAGCGCTTATTAAGAAGAAACTTACTTCAAACCCTGTCACGCGGGAGGAAGCTAACGTTGTTATCCTTAACGGCGCAGGAGTTGCTGGTGTGGCCAGCGCAGAGGCTGAAAAGCTTACAGCCCAGGGCTTCATCATTAGCGGTACCGACAACGCACCTGAGGGCACGTATGCGGACGTTGAGATATATCAAATAGGTGAGGGTATGACTGCGACAAAAGCCAAGCTTGCATCTACCTACAAGGTAAAAGTAAAAACTACCGCTCCGCCTGTAGCGGTAGCCGAGGGGACGAACTTTGTCGTCATCATTGGCAAAGACCGTTCTTCAAATTAGCGGGCGAGTGGTATAATAGAAAAATACTATGGAGTTTTTGAAGTCATCAAAACGACGCTCGTTATTAAGTGAGCTCATATACATCCTCTTGAATATTGCCCTTGCGATAGCGATTTTAGCTGTTGTATGGGCGGTTGACTCGCCAATTGCGGCATTTGCTCTTGTACTACTTAGCAAATGGCGGATTCTTGCGGTACGACCGCGTTACTGGTTTGCCAATATTCAGGCAAACTCCGTTGATATTATTGTGAGCCTCAGCATCATTATTTTACTATATGCGGCAAGCGGTGCGGTTATTGCTCAGTACATCTTAACGGCGGCATATATTGTATGGCTGCTGTTTATTAAGCCACGCTCGAAGCGCGTTTTTGTCACGCTTCAAGCTGGCACCGCAACTTTTTTGGGTGTGAGCGCCCTTATGACTGTCTCGTACGACTGGATGGCATCGCCTGTAGTACTGCTTATGTGGCTGATTGGGTACAGCGCCGCGCGACATGTGCTCTCTAACTACGATGAGGCGCATATCTCCTTTTACAGCCTTTTATGGGGCTTTATTGTAGCTGAAATAGGGTGGCTTACGTATCACTGGACGTTTGCCTACGAACTGTCAGGTGTAGGCAATATAAAGCTTGTGCAGTCGGCTCTCATTGTGACATCGCTTAGTTTTTTGGCAGAGCGTATTTATGCCAGCTACACCAAGCATGGCGAGGTACGATCCGGTGATGTTATTCTTCCGGCGCTACTCTCTATCAGCCTGATTGTTATTTTGCTTGTTTTCTTTAACAGGCTTGGCGCTGGCACGATTTAAGCCCACTTTCAGCTACGAAGCATACTCTAAAAACGGAGATGAAATTATATGAATGACCCGGATGAAAAGAAAACCCTGGAAGTACCCGATGAAACTGCTTCTGCGGCACCCTCAAAACAGGCAGGCGAAAACACACTTTCTCAAGATAGGGTCGGTCATTCCCGGAAAACTCAGTGGATTGTTACAACTTGCATATTGGGTGTGTTGTGCCTGGTGGCAGCCGGTATTGCATTTATGGCATTTTGGTCAAAATCACCGCAAGGCAGCGGGTTGGTGTCACAGCACCAGTCGCTTAATAATGACGGTAATAAAGTAGTCACTCAAGAGGAGGAGAATATTACCGGGGTTGTAGACAAAGTGTCGCCAACTGTTGTTTCAGTTACAACGAAGTCGCAGTCGGAATCTCCCTATTTGGGTACCCAGGAACAAGAGGGGGCAGGAACGGGGATTATCGTTGGTAAAAACGGCTACATCCTTACAAACAAGCATGTTATCGATGGGGCAACAACGGTGGGAGTCATTTTGTCTGATGGCACCAGCTACACAGACGTAAAAGTACTAGGAACGGATCCTCTTAACGATGTAGCATTCTTAAAGATTGACGGTGTATCTAACTTACCGGCAGCCGAACTGGGCGACTCAACCTCGGTACGCGTAGGGCAAAAAGTGGTGGCCATCGGTAACTCATTGGGCCAGTATCAAAATACCGTTACAAGCGGTATTATCTCTGGAACGGGACGACCGGTTTCTGCTCAAGCGGGTAATTCTATTGAAAGCCTGACCGACCTCATCCAAACGGATGCTGCCATTAATCCGGGTAATTCGGGCGGCCCGTTACTTAATCTTAAGGGTCAAGTGATTGGCATTAACACTGCGATAGCACAAGACGCACAGGGGATTGGGTTTTCAATTCCTATCAACTCTACCAAGGGGGTGCTAAAAGGGGTACTTGCTGGTGGAGAGGTACGAAGAGCCTATATAGGAGTGAATTTTATTCCTATTACAGCGGATGTTGCCAAGCACTACAACCTCTCGGTTAAAAAGGGTGCATATGTGTTTAGCGGCAATGATGCAGCGGCGGTCGTAGCCGGAGGGCCGGGTGCCAAAGCAGGAATAAAAGACAAAGATATTATTACAAAAATTGGTAGCATTGAAGTAGGCGACAGGGGTGGAATAGCGAGTTTAGTGGGCGAGTATGCGCCGGGTGAAACTATTCAGGTGACTCTCATTCGCGGTGGTCAGACAATGACGGTTACTGTGACGCTTGAAGCATATAAAACTTAGTCTTTTTGCAAAACGATAATAAAGTCACGAATTTCACGTTTGCTATAGCCGTTACTTTTGGCAATAGTTACAATTTCGGCATGTTGCCTGGGGTCTGCCTCAAGAAGCAGGCTGCCGTGAGGGCTCAAATGTGCCTCTGCCTGCCCGATTAGTCGCTTAATGAGATGCAAGCCACCCTCGGCCGCAAACAAGGCTGTCTGCGGCTCGTAGTTCGTTTCAGGAGAGCGTAGCCATGTTGTGTCGACATAGGGGAGGTTGGCAACGATAAAATCGGCACGTAGCGGATAATTGCTAAGGAGATCACTATAATGAGCCGCAACGGTCGCACCAAGCTTTTTAGCGTTATACTCGGCCACGGTGAGCGCATGACGGCTAATGTCGAGCAAGGTCACTTCAAGCTCGGGTATCTCAAGCTTGGCGGTGATGCCAAGGCAGCCACTACCGGTACCAACATCAACAAGCTGTTGTGGTGCGGTGGGTAATAATGAACTATTTTTAGAAATCATTTCGCTTAGGAGAGTAATGATAGTCTCAGATTCGGGCCGTGGAATAAGCGTTGCCGGGGTCACCCGAAAAAGCCGTCCGTAGAATTCTTTG
>DATHGD010000065.1:0-7090 GCA_035317765.1 Saccharimonadales bacterium (SeqCode)
CCGCTATTTGACTTCCTATGCGTACCTCAATGCCATCTTGGACTACACCATCAACTTTTATACTAAATGCAGCATTCGGGTCACTTACCGTTCCGCTGATTGTTCGCCCCTGCACACCTTCGTCAATCGTAAGCGTTGGTGCCGGCGGGTCTGGCACGACAACAGGGTTATCGATAATAATTACTCGACTTGCTGTTGTTATATTGCCGGCTTTATCAGTGACGCGCACGTTAACTGTGTGCTGGCCATTAGAAAAGTCGGAAGCATTAAACAAGGCAAACACCGTCAAGCTGGCCGATGCGGCTACCCTGTGGTTCGTGTCGGTAGTTCGGCGCTGTGGTGCTGCTCCATCCATATCAATATGGTATTGATCAAGTCCGTTGCTATCTTCAAGATATGACTCAACGGTAATCTTTTCCCGGCCCGGCCCACCGAATGTCTCGCCATCCGCCGGTTGATTAATAACAAGCGTTGGATGAACAGTATCGACTGTCACGTTCCAGGTACTGCTCCAATCACTTTTATTGCCAGCAGCGTCAATTGCACGTACCTGCCAATAATACGTGTCATCCGGTAAGTTGCCTGAATGCATCTTAGGACTAGTCAAATGATTCTGCTCGGCAGTACCGTCTTTTATTGAATTCCACGGATTAACCAGCGATCCGCTGTTATCAACTGCATCACTTTTGGCAGATTGAAATTCATACGTAACCTGTTCCGAATGATCATCGGTCGCCGCGCTCCACGTAAAATCAAAGTCATTTGTGGTTTCAAATGTACCATGCGGTGCCCCACCCGTTGGTACGCTTGGTGCGGTAATATCTCCATTAAGAGTGGGGGCAACTTCATTGACGACAGTAACGCGGGTTGTTTCAGCTGCTACAGTGACCGATGAAACAAGAAGATACATGGGTTGCAATGCCAAAGAAAAAATCGCACCCAATATCACCACCCGAAGGTTGCTCGATATTTGGCTGCGCATATGCACTCTCATAGTGTCTCCCCTACCTATTCACACTCCACATGTGGTACTAGTTTAGAGCTATTATACCACAATACTACTCGCTACGGTTTTGAAGTTCATCAATTCTATGGTGATTAAGTCCATAGTAATGGGCAATTTCATGCCAGAGTGTGCGTTTAATCTGTTCAAATAACTGCGTCTCGTTGCGTGCGACCGCAAGGATGGAGTGTTTAAAAAGCGTAATTTTGTCGGGCAATACAAATGAATACCCATTACCACGCTGCGTCAAAGGAATACCTTCGTATAAACCCAGCAGCAAATGATGATCATCGAGTTTCATTTTTACTTTTTGCTCGGAAGTTGGCTCGTCTGCCTGCACAATAGCCACGTTATCAAGGCCTTCAATATATTTTTGAGGCAGTTCATCCATTGCGCGGGTAATAAGTCGGTCAAATTCTTCGTCTGTAAGTTGGAGCATGGTTTTTATTATACTATAAAATGTATAGTATTTATTCTTCTTCAGTAAAATGAAACCAATCGGGATCTTTTTTTACGTCTTCTTGAATTTCTTGCCAACGCTCTTCAAGCTTGCTTTCGTCTTCGTAGAGCCTAATCGCCTCTGGTTCAAGCTGTTCAGCTTCAATTTCTTCGCGAAGGCCATCGCCGAGCGGGTCGACTGGCTGAAAGGAAATGTGGTGAAATAGAGAATGAAGTAGAGACATACTGATTTTTTTGTTTTTCGTTTTTTACTATATTTATTTAAGCATAAATTATATAGAAAGTCAACCCACTCATATTAGCCTACCGCATTAAGGATAAATTACCGCCTAGCTGATTAGCTACAGCTCAAGCAGCAGTCGCAACACTAGCTAAATGAGTAAGGTCCATACTACTGAAAAGAGACTAGCTCCGATAATTGTACATACTCAACCCTTCCCTGTTAATAACTAACTATAAATGCTGTAATCTTGCCTTCATGGTCTAGGGTAGAATTCACTCGAATACTATCTGTTATTGTAAAGCAATGCCTATAACTTGATATTGCATACCAACGAATAATAAGACAAAAACTTAAAGCGCACAAATCGTGCGTGTTGAAGGCGCACAGTCTGTGTGACTATTTAATCGATGAATTCCGATACTAGAGATAAAGAAATAATGAAGCAGCTTGGCGCAAATATTGCTCAGTATAGAAGTCGTAGAGGTCTCACACAAGAGACCCTAGCGGAGAAAACTGATTGTGGACGCAGGACAATACAATCAATTGAGCTAGGTGAACGATGGCCACGACCAGGAACCTTACTGAAAATAAGTCGTGAACTTAATTCGCCTATCAGCAAATTATTTCTAAATATCGATTAGAGACCGTTGCCCTTTATTGCTAATGCTGTCACAATGAAAATATGTCAAAGCTATCAAAGCAGAAACAGTTACTTAGAGCAGGGACAATAGTTCTCGTCCTTACCCCAGTTTGGTGGTTTATTGCCCCGAATGTAATAAGCCCGATTTTATGTAATCCAGCCGACTTCATGCCTCCTGAGCACAATATAGTCATACTACCATGCTCGAACGTTTACATCCCACTTACGTTCTGGCTTACAGTCGCAAATCTCATTTTAGGCGGAGTTCTTCTATACTTGTCGAGCCGGTCACAGAAAAATAAATTCAAAAAGTTTTAGTGTGGTGGGGCTCCCTTTCGGAAGCCCCACCAGCCACTAGTCGTTGTAGTTCATGACCGAGACGAACGCCGAACCGTAGCCGATCGACTGACCGGCAGCGGTCGGGTGCAGGCTCTCAGCCGTTGACTCCGGTGGAAAAGGAGCCGGCGGCGGGGTCAGGATGACAGGGCCAATCCATGACTCCTGAGAGTCGCAGTTTCCGTGATTGGCGAACAGAGCCGGGGGCACATAGTAAACGTTAGTACCCTCCAACTTGGCCGCATTCACGGCGTTTAAAATGGTGGTATTGAGATCTTCCGCTACTTGGTTCAACCACTGTGCGTCATTGTAGTCGATATTGACGAAAGAAGAGAGGTCACAGACCCTCCCACTTGGAGCATTTTCATTCTCTTCGTAATCTGCGAAGTCGTCACCGAACAACTTGGGATAGCCACCCACGAAAATCTTGGCATTGGGTGACCTGTAGGCGATGTCTTGATACATCGCTTTGAGTCCATTAATCTGACGTCCATCGGTAGCTTCCGCGTACCCCGAACCAGCCAATGCACCCAGACGATCGTAAAGCGTATTTACTACCGGGTAGTTGTACTGACACCCCCAGCCATCGTGACCGGGGTAGGTGGCGCAGGCTTCGCCGAGTTCGACAAAGCCTGCATCATTGCCACCCATGGCAATAGTGACGGTTTGATTCGCTGCCTGGAGACGGCCCTGCTGCGCCCCTTCACCCCGTTTGACGGGGTTGTAGCCGTAGTAGTCAGCAGTTTGTGCTCCGCTGCACGCCCCAAACGATGGCGCTCCCAGATTGCGCTGGGTTGCCACGTAAAAGGCGTAGCTATTCTCCGACCTGTGACATTCGCCACTGCCGGAGATGTAGTTCCCTGTGCCTTCACCCGAGCTGTACGAGTCACCGAGTGCCACATATTGTGGCGACGCGACAATCTCGATTTGCTTATCGGGGTAGCGTACTTGGAGGTTCGAACCGTTACAGAGAATATCCGTTCTATACACGCCCAGTGGCATGTTCATCGGTACGGGGTAGAATGTCTTCCATGACCCGTCCGGCCACAGCGATGCACCCAGCGGGTAATTTTGACCGTACTGTCCGACCCTTAGGTCAACCTGAATGCTCGTGGATGAAACAGGGCAGGACTCTAGCGATTCAACGAAGAGTCTTTCTCCCCTTGCTACCTTAGTCCCAATTGCGAACTTTGGCGCTTCACCACTTACGGTGTACTGGTGGTCATCGTACTCGAGAGTCGCTGCGTAGCCGGTTGTGTTGAAGCAGTAGGCGTCAATCCTTCCAATCCCAGGAACTGCGTCTGTTGGGATCGGTAGTACCCTGTTGGAGTCCCATACCCCTGTCGACTGGTTAATATCTATGTCGAGGTGGTTTGTGGCACTGTTGACGCCGATGTACATGACTCGAGCACGTTGCGTGATACCCTGAATCACAGGACAGGGGTCATTCGGTATTATTTTCACCGAAAAACCCGGACGACCGTGGTTGGTCGCTATCCCGAACTCCGGAGGGATGGCAGCTGCCGTTGAGGCACCCACCAAGATCATTGAAAGCGTCAAGAGCGCTATTTTCAGCGCTCCGGTCGCTTTTCTCGTTCGAGTTTTCATGATGCCCTTCTCGTTTTTGGCATGTCTCGGTCTTGGTTTTTAAAGAACTCCTACGACCTCCTGTCGGTACTCAAGAACATACGTCCGAATTCAACGAAAGGTGTTGGCTTTTGCCAGATGTGCCGACAATGGCAGTATATCATAAAAAATTCAAATTATTCAGTGTCACCAAACGGAACCTTCTATTTTTAGATTTGTTTTTATCAAGAGAGTTAGCAGCGTAAATGATACACTTACAATTTGATGCGGTCGCTTGTTGAATAAATAGAGGACTCATCGGTATATTTCAGAATCAGAGAAAAAGGTGGTCTTAACATTTTTCACTGGTACCAGCTATCGCCACTCTGAAGATTAGCTCACACGAGTACGCCCCTGGCATCTACGCTGTTACATCGCAACTTCTTACCTGTCGTTTCGCAGAGATACTGGAAGCGTAGCAACAATACTCTATTATCATCCGTTCGTTATCTAAAAAATATTATCCGCCAACACTACCAAGTTTTGTTTCTTGATCATCTAACTCATAGTCACGAAGCCGATTTTACTAGTCCACACCAATACACCAATAATGCCATGAAAGACGAGGGGGTGTAAAGCGCCGCTGTCGGCCTTTACAAATTGTTCGGGCGTAATGACTCCGGCATTAATTTGCTTATACTTTTGGACGTGCTACGCTAATCATATGAATAAACATATTGCTCGCATAGTTACAGGGATCGGCATCATTACCATCGGCGTTATGGCGCTGCTTGGAACACTCAACATTATTAACTTTAACGATCTGTTTCATAGCTGGTGGCCGCTCATTGTAATCGCAGCTGGACTACTTATGTTCATCAACGACCCTCGCCAGTTCGTCTGGCCACTGATTGTCGTTGTTGCAGGTATTTTACTTCAACTACGTGAGCTCGACATGCTCCACTTTAATGTATGGCAGCTATTTTGGCCGATTGTTATTATCGCTATTGGACTATCAGTACTTATAAACCGTTCTTACGGCCATAAAAATGTCAGCAAAAAAGAGCTCGACGAAATTACGGCAATTCTTGGGGGCAACAAAACCAGCAACCAATCAAAAGATTACAAAGGTGGCAACCTCACCGCTATCCTTGGCGGCGTCGAGCTTGACCTTCGCAAAGCGACTATTAAAGACGAAGCCGTACTTAATGTAACCGCTATTTTAGGTGGTATTACCTTGCAAGTACCTGAAGGCTGGACCATTACATCGAAGGTAATGCCTATTGCCGGCGGCCTCGACAACAAAACCACAACCCCAGAAGGCAAAACTGGTCCACGGCTTATTATTGCCGGTGACGTTGTGCTTGGCGGTGTTGATATCAAAAACTAGTTTGAGTTTCAATAAAATAGTACCGAAGAAATTCTCCGGTACTATTTTTATAGCTAAACGTAGCTAGGCTTTCTGCAACGAAATGTTCAGTTCGGCACCCTCTACTTTTACAGTTATGGCGTGCGCGTACATCGCCTCGGTAATAGAATCGGCCAATGTTTCAGCGGCAATTGCCAGGTGATGCTCGTCGATTGCTATCTGCAGGTCTTTATCTCCAGTCACGAGACTCAGCATAATGCGATCGTTGACACTTAAATCTGCTTGCTTACGGGCACTTTGAACGTGGCGAACTACTTCGCGCATCAAACCTTCGCGCCTCAGCTCGGGTGTTAGCTCAAGATCCAGCACTAGCTTACTCCCCTGCGAGACAGTTTTTACGTTTAATTCTTCGCTCAGAATATCCTCGAAACTAACGAATTTACCAAGTGTCGGAACGGTAACACTGGCAAGTGGCTGGCGAACTTTTATACGCTCTTTGGCGCGAATGCTGAGGCCCTGGTTAACGTACTCTCGCACCATCTCCATATCTTGTACTACCAGCTCATTTACACGGCCAGCTTCTGGCCAGTCAAGCAAATGCACACTCTCACCACCAGTAAGCTTCCGGTAGAGCTCTTCAGCGAGAAACGGCGTAAACGGTGCAATAATCTGCGACAAGTGAACCAGTACATAGTGCAGCGTACGGTAGGCATCGTTTTTATCGGTATCGTCACCACTCTTCCAGAAACGGCGGCGGCTGCGGCGCACATACCAGTTGCTGGCATCTTCGATAAACGGCAAAATTTGCTTGGTAGCGCTTGGGATGTCGTAGACGTCCATGTGTTTTTGGATTTCGAGGTTAAGCTGATGTACGCGACTCACAATCCATTGATCGAGCGGATTCTGAAGACTCTCGGTTGGATCACTTAGATCACCCTTAAATTCCCAGCCGTCAACTTCGGCGTACATGGTAAAGAAATCGTACATGTTCCAGATCATACTCAACTTACGGGCAACGTCACTGACATCTTTATCAAGCAAGGCGAAATCTTCCCCATTTAATACCGGCGAGCTGAGTAGCAAAAAGCGCAAACTATCGGCCGAAAACTTATCCATTAACTCGTTAGGATCGGTAAAATTGCCGAAGCTTTTGCTCATTTTACGGCCGTCATTTCCAGCAAGTGTCCCGGTAGTAATGACGTTTTTAAAAGCGTTACGACCAAATAGTCCCACGTTTACTGCATGCACATAGTAAAACCATGCACGTACCTGGCCAACATACTCAACAATAAAGTCGCCGGGGAAATTCGCCTCGAATTTTTCTCTGTTTTCGAACGGATAATGAAACTGCGCAAACGGCATGCTGCCGCTTTCGAACCAGCAGTCGATTACTTTGTCGATGCGCGTGTAATGAACGTCACCGATATCAAACTCAACGTCATCCACCCACGGGCGGTGATAATCTTCAAGTTCTACACCACTCAGCTCTTTAAG
>DATHGD010000066.1:0-6779 GCA_035317765.1 Saccharimonadales bacterium (SeqCode)
CGCCGGGCAATTCAAGACGAACTCGAGCATCTGGTCGCAGATGGTATACTAAGTGGAGAATACGAAAAAGGCAGCGTGCTTGAAGTGGGCGCACGAAAGGGCAACGTAACAATAGATGTCAGGCACGAAACCAATTAAGACCGGTGGTCATCTTGCGGCGATCATAGCGACCGTTATTAGTATTACGCTTGCAGCCCTTCTGTTTTTTAACCGTCAATGCGTTGTCGACCAGCTGACCGTCTGGCAATATAAACCATCGGGAGAAGTGGCAACTTTGGCGGATCGTTCGGGCATGAATGACAAGGGAAAATTCTTTTTTTATGCCAGCCAGCCGGCGGTAGAGAATGCCCAGAGCTTTAACAAGCAATGCGGACGGCTCGAAGCCAGTACGGCCATTTTAGGCTGCTATAACGGCCGCAATATTTATGTATATAACGTTACCGATGCCCGACTGGATGGCATCCGTGAAGTAACGGCGGCGCATGAAATGCTGCATGCTGCCTATGCCCGAATGAATGACAAAGACAAAAAGCAGGTTAATGCGCTGCTGGAAACCGAATATGCCAAACTAAAGGATGATAAGCAGTTTGCTGAGCGCATGGCCTTTTACGCACGTACAGAACCCGGTGAGCGTGATAACGAGCTTCATTCGGTCATTGGCACAGAAGTTGCCAATATAAGCCCTGAACTCGAGGCGCACTACAAGACGTACTTTACCAATAGGGGTACCGTAGTGATGTTGCACGCTAAGTACGCCAGTGTATTTGCCGATCTTCAAAATCAAAGTGATACGCTTTCCACGGAGCTCACTCAGCTGGGTGAAAAAATCGAAAATGAATCGGTGGTATATAACAAAGAAGTCAGTCAACTGAACCAGGATATTCAAAGTTTTAACGCAACGGCCACCGGCGGCGGTTTCTCAAATCAGACAGGCTTTGAAACTGCCCGGACGGCCTTAACATCACGGGCATCTCAGCTTGACGCCAAGCGCCAATCTATAAATAACGATGTGGCTCGCTATGACACGCTACGCCAGCAGCTTACGAACATAGCCAGTCAGTCGGATGCACTCAACCATAGTATTGATAGTAGCCTGGCACCCGCACCTAGTCTATAATAGTAGTTAATGGCCGATATTCTTACTCTGACTCGCTTTGGAAATCCCATACTTCGTACAAAGACCGAAAGTATAGATCCTAGTACTATTGGCTCTAGTAAAATACAGAAGCTTATAAATAACATGAAGCATACTGTTTCTGAGCGTGAGTACGGTGTTGGGCTTGCTGCTCCACAAGTGGGTGTGTCGCTGGCGCTCAGCGTTATTGGAATAAAACCAACGCCTACGCGTCCGCACTTAACTCCATTTGAATCAGTTATTATTAACCCTGAAATTGTCAAACTGGTTGGCGAACCTATCGCCGAGTGGGAAGGCTGTGTAAGTTGTGGCGAGGGAAAAAACATTGTATATGCCCAAGTTCCCCGCTATAAAGAAATTGTTTTGGAGTGGTATGACGAAACGGCCGTCTTACGCCGCGAACGGCTTGATGGATTTGTGGCTCATGTTATCCAGCACGAAGTCGATCATCTTAGCGGTATTTTGTTTGTCGATAAAGTTGAAGACCCGCTTACGTACATGATGGCCGATGAATATATGAAGCGTGTTCGCATGGTAAATCAAGAAAGTGAAGCATAATGGTAAAAACGCGATCCCAATTTATTTGCCAAAACTGTGGGGCAAGCTACCCCAAATGGACAGGTAAATGTGACAACTGCGGCGAGTGGAACACGCTCGTAGAGCAAGCAGCGGTTAGCAGCGGCAAATCGGCGGTAGCAAAAAGCGCGCGCAGCGGCCATATTTTAACGCCGCAAACCATGAAGTCGATTTCCGTTGAAGAATCGACCAAGCGTATGAGTACAGGGTACGATGACCTTAACGATGTACTCGGCGGTGGCATTCTGCCTGGTGGGGTGATTTTAATGGCCGGTCAACCAGGAATTGGTAAAAGTACGCTTCTTTTACAAATGGCAAACGAAATTGGCAAAAACGAAGCGGTGTTATATGCCAGTGGCGAGGAATCGGCAAGCCAAGTGAAGCTACGTGCCGAACGTTTGGGCGCAAACACCCGTGAACAGCTTCACTTTGTCGCCAGTACCAGCGCCGATGACATTGCTGCTACGATTCGTTCAGGCGCCTACAGGCTGGTTATTATTGACTCGATTCAAACGCTGAGTCTTGACGAAATTACCTCTGCGCCCGGTACGGTAAGCCAAATCACCAACAGCAGCAATGTTATTATTCGTGCAGCCAAAGAGGCAGGTGCGGCCGTGGTGCTGGTGGGGCACGTTACAAAAGAAGGCAGTATTGCCGGGCCGAAAATACTCGAGCATCTGGTTGATGTAGTGCTGCAGTTTGAGGGCGACCGCTACGGTGGCTTTAAGGTGGTACGGGCGATGAAAAACCGCTTTGGCTCAACCAACGAAGCAGCGATTTTTGAGATGTACGAACAGGGGCTTCGTTTGGTAAAAAACCCTTCGGCGGCACTGCTCGCCGAGCGTCAAAATGCTGATGGATCGGTGGTTATGGCTACGCTTGAGGGTACCCGGCCGCTCCTGGTTGAAATTCAGGCCCTTGTCAATCCGACCAGTTTCGGGTATCCTAAACGTACAGCCTCGGGCTTCGATCTTAACCGACTTACTCTTTTAATCGCTGTACTAGAGCGGCGAACAAAACTGAATTTATCAGATAAAGATATTTATATAAATGTTGTTGGTGGCTTGAAGCTGAACGATCCAGCGGCCGATCTTGCTATTTGTATGGCAATTGCCAGTGCAGCAGCGGGCAAACGATTGGGCGATGAGTTAGTGGTGTTTGGCGAGGTTGGTTTAGGGGGTGAAATACGTAGCGTCCAAAGTGGTGATCGCCGCGTGGCTGAGGCAAAAAAGCTCGGGTTTACCCAAGCAATCGCACCTAAACCCCCTAAAAAGGATTCATTTATTAAAGGAGTAGGCGACTTACGCCAAGCTCTTATAGACTACCTGCAATAAACGCAGGAGAAAGAATAAAACAATGCAAACAATTCAACTTTTACTAGTTATCACTGTACTGGCAATTCTCGCTGAAGTGACCTACTTGGTGGTAAAACTGCCAAGACAAACTAACTTACGAAAACAAGGCCGGCCGATTCTTATTGATACATCGGTGCTTATTGACGGTCGTATTATTGCCGTGGCTAAATCGGGCTTTATTGGCGACACGCTGGTGATTCCACGAAGTGTTATTGGTGAGCTGCAGTTTTTAGCCGATAACGCCGACCACGACAAGCGTGCTCGAGCCCGCCATGGTCTCGATGTCGTTACTGAGCTACAAAACATGTCGCATCTTGACGTTGAAATCCTCCAAGACGGCAGTAAAGCCGAAGAAGGCGTTGATGAGCGATTGCTCAACCTTGCTAAAAAGCATGCGGCAGCGATTTGTACCATCGACTACAACTTGAACAAAGTTGCCGTGGTTGAAGGAATTACCGTTTTGAACGTGAACGAACTTGCCCAGAGCCTTCGCATGGCCTATCTGCCAGGTGAAAAAATGCTTCTTGAGCTTGTTCAAAAAGGTCAGGATGCACATCAGGGCGTTGGCTACCTTGGTGACGGCACAATGGTAGTAGTCGAACATGCCAGCAAGCACATTGGCCAGGCAATCGAAATTGAGTTTATCCGTAGCTTGCAGACAGCTGCTGGTAAGATGATGTTCGCAAAGCCCGTAGAGCAGCACCAGACGAAAAAACCACAGCAAACGCAACCACAACGGCCTGCAGGTAAAAAACCTGTGACGCAGCCTCCTGTGAAGGCTGCGAGCGTGTATCATAGTGACAAGCGCGACAATCATCTTGCTTCCGGCGTTGATAAGCCACATCAGCCTAAGAAGCCCGCAAAAAACAATTCACGTCAGCAGTCTAAAAAGACCCGTACATCTGCCGATAGAGAAGCATCACTGCTTGACCTTGTGAATAAGCAGTAAACTTCTTAACTTGCGCAATCAAATAACCGCCAAATGTCTGGCGGTTATTTTTTTATGCCTTGCCGCTAGTCGCGGCGGCGGGATGGACGGCGGTTATCGTCTACCCGCCCGGGGTAAAATTTTGCGAAGCTGACCCCGTATAGAACACGCTGTCAGTGACGGTCGCGGTAATTGTTTGAGAGTCGGAATTTGTAAAGGTGTAGCTGGTCGGGTAGGTTCCGCTTGCCGAAGCTGGCAGGGTTGCAATAGCCGTGTCTCCAACCTTTATTTCAATCTGTTGCAATGGGTTCTTGCCCGCTACAACACTGACGTTGATCTTGTATGTATTGCCACTGTCCTTAGTAAGGTTAATGGTGCCAACCGATGGTTTGGCGTCATCACATTTGTGTACATCGTCATCTTTGGTCGCATCGTAGCCGTCAGGTGCGGTAAAGATATCGGTTTTATTAACTGGGTCGGTTGACTTATTAACATCGATTTCAATCTTGGCACCATCTGGCGTACAGCTGGTTGCTTTCTTTTTGGACACTTTATCGAATGTTAACTTAGCATTGGCCTTGTTCTGGTTTTTGTCGTACCACGATGGGAAGAGTTCATTGCCAACCTTTTGAATTCCGGTGGGCTGTGTAAACCAGTCATTTGGCTTCCAGCGACCATCGGGCCCGTAGACATCTTGGTGAACGTAGCGCATGACAGCATCAATGATAGGGCTTGGCACGATTGATGTTGCCCTGGAGGTTAGCGGTGTCGTATCTGGGTTACCAAGCCATACGCCCATGGTAACGGCCGGACTGTAGGTCATCATCCAAAGGTCCTTTGACTTGTTACCGCCGATGTCTGAAGTACCCGTTTTGGTAGATGTTTTAATGCCGGTGTTGCCGTAGCTAAAGCCTTGTGTCCAGTTGCCCAGGAGGCCTTTTCGAGCATTGGCATCGGTAAGAATGTCACTGACGATGTAGGCAACTTGCGGGTCCATGACCTGTTTGCTTTCATCTTTCCACTTTTTAAGGGTTTCGCCTTGACTGTTTGTCACTTCAAGAATGCTGGCTTCGGGCTTGTAAACACCACCACGAGCAAGAGTAGAGAAGGCATTTACATGGTCAATTTGCCGGGTTCCACACCCACCAATGGCGGAAGACAGGCCAGCCTGGGCATCGGCACCCTGCGTACAGTATTGTGTATCGCCGGCGGCTCGAATGCTAGCGAGAGTCGGCTGCACACCCGAAACATACATAGCGCTAATTGCAGGAATGTTACGAGATGTGGCAAGTGCTACGCGCAGGCTGATGTTACCCCTAAAGCCGCCATCGGCATTCTTTGGGCTGTAGCCACCGGGAAACGTTGTTTTGACATCCGGAAGAACCGAGCCGCTTCCATAGTTTTGTTGGCCGGCCGGCTTTTGGGAAAATAGCTGTGCGTATACGAGCGGCTTAATACTTGAGCCCGGCTGAATGAACGCCGTTGCAGCGTTGTCTTGTCCGAAGCCCGGAGCGGTGAAGTTTTTACTTCCCAGCATGGCGATAATTTGTCCAGTTGCGTTATCTTCAACGGTGCCGGCGCCGTTACTAAAACCATTGATGGCCGGTGTACTTGAGTTGAACATGGTTGTCATTGCTTCTTCAAGCTTGGTTTGAACACGAATGTCGAGCGTTGTTTTAACGGTCAGTCCGCCTCGTCCCACCGTGGCTTTACCAAGCTCTTGTTCAAGGTCATTTCGCACCATTTGTACGAAATGGGGCGCTTTAATGTCTTTATATTGGTCGGCTTCGGGTTTAACGTTGTCAAGAATTGGGTACTTTTTTGCCTCTGCAGCTTCTTTTGTTGTTATCGATCCTTGCTCAACCATGCCATCAAGTACCTTATGTTGACGTGCTATGAGCGCTTCGTGACCTTCAATGTTATACGGATCGTATAGTCCTGGCTGGTTAGGAATGGCGGCAAGCAGAGCAGCTTCGGGCAATGTTAAGTCTTTTGAGGACTTGCCAAAGTACGTTTGGGCTGCAGATTCAACGCCATTTCGCCGACCACCATAGGGCGATTCGTTAAGGTAAAGATTCAGAATCTGTTCTTTGTTATACATTCGCTCTACCTCAATAGAGAGAATCATTTCCTTAATTTTACGCGGTACACCGGCGAGGCCACGCTGCTGTGATTCATCGGCAAAGAATACCTGTTTTACAAGTTGCTGGGTTAACGTGGAGCCACCCTGGGTGCTTCCACCGTTGGCATTGTTAACAAGGGAGCGAAAAATACCCGTTGGACTCACACCGCCGTGTTTATAGAAGTCTTTGTCCTCGATTGCAACAGTCGCTTCTTTCATGTTTTGACTGATATCTTTTCCATCGACAACAAGCTTGTAGTCGCCATCGCCCTTATCTTCGTAAAGAAGCGTGCCATTACGGTCGAGGTATTTAGTAACAGTGGTCTGTACGCGTTTAGCAAGTTCGCCTGGGCGAATTGTATCAAGGTCTTTACGGTAGTAGGCAAATAGTGCGCCAGTTGTCAGTACCATCAATAAAACGACAATGCCAACTATTTTAAGGGCCATAAACGCACCCTTTTTACTAAACCAATAAGCCGCTACGCGTTTTGGATGGAGACGGTACAAAAGCCGCTTTACCGGATGTTTCGGTAGACTCGCTAAATATTCGGCCTTTTTACGGGCGTCAGCGTCTTTTTTGGTTTTGCGCTTGTGTGTTAAATTTGAGTACACGCTCATGCTGCGCGATTTGGTTGGTTTTTTCGCCACGTTATACACTTCCAA
>DATHGD010000067.1:0-10886 GCA_035317765.1 Saccharimonadales bacterium (SeqCode)
CTCGCTCGAGTTGGGCAAACACCCAATCGGCAAACGCTGTATTGAACAGGCGGCGGTTCTCTGGGCCGTTATCGCTCACCGGTGTGCTGTCACCCTCAAGTACTTGTCCGCCAAAACGAACCAATTGACGCGATGCCAGACCGCCAGTGCGGGAGTCATAGTATGTTTTACTGCGCCTCGTTTCAAACATATGCGGTGCAAGTTCAAGCAGCCAATCGGTGTTCACTGCCGTAATTCCCTGTACAAGATGGAGTGTCTCCAGGCTGCCGCTGCGGGTTGGCACTTGAAGATCAAACGGTGTACCTGCAATAAGTTTTGGATTTTTGACTACGCTACTGCTCGATAACTCCCGGTGCTTTTTGGTAGTAACATGAACCGCTTCGCCGTTATCATCTATCATCCATAGCTGGTCGATCTGGCCGGCCACAATACTTCGAAGAAGCTGATCTTGTTCTTCATTTGTAATCGGCGTAAGAAGTTCCGGGTTAAGACCAAGATCGTAGTTCAGTCGTTCCATAACATCACGCGCCTTGCTTACGTTCTTGCTTATAATGCCGGTTTCCTCGTAATCATCTGGTACAATTTGCGGCAATGCCAGATACACATCGTATTGTGCCAGTAAGTCGGACTTCGTTTGTTTAGTATATTTGCGCCAACCGGTATAACGCGTTCCGCCTTTTACAATACCGCCAATTTCTTGAATGCCAATAATAGCGGCTAGTTTGGTTTGGACCTCTTTTGAATAATGTTGAGCCTCTACCAGCATACGGCCATAGCTTGACTCAACCGGAAAACGCTCCATCTGCCGGCCAATTTTCGTCACATCGTTTGTTTTAGTAAGAGCACCAAGTGCAATTAACGTGCGTTTGGCGCGTGCAATCGCCTTTTTACTTGGGTCGTGATAAAAATCAAGCTGTTCAATATCAATGCCAATATTAGCAAGGCGCAGAGTCAGGCGATCGATGTGCTTTCGCATAATTTCTGGCGTTGCATACGCGGGACGCTCGTTAAACTCCAGGCATGGCATGGTGTCATATGGTGCCAGAATATACTCACCCGCCTTGGTGCGGCCTGCCCGGCCGGCGCGCTGCAAGCAGTCGGCCTGGGAAACTTGAGCAATAAATAATCCTTCTACGCCGTTTCGTACTTCGCTGCGGCGCTCTAGGCCACTGTCAATAACTACATCAACATCATCGATTGTGACGCTGGTTTGGGCAATATTAGTAGCCAGAATCACTTTGCCATTTGGATAATTAGCAAACGCCTGCTGCTGCGCCGTTGCTTCTAGCTGGCTATGAAGCGGAATAATAGGCACGCCTGCCTCATCGGCTTTTTTTCGCACTACATCCGTAACATCCTGAATTTCTGCTTTTCCAGGAAGAAAAACCAGCATATTACTTTTCGCTGTTTTTAACTGATTGATAATTTCGCTAATAACATCGGTTCCGCGGCGCCTGGTTACTTCGTGACTGCGACCAGGCACGTCAATAACAGCAGTAGTACCAAAATAGGTGGCCAGATCGTTGGTTTCAATCGTGGCGCTCATAATAACTACTTTAAAATGCGACTCTTCCTGGCAGCGTTTTTTAGCCCAAGCAACCAACACCTCCATATTTTCGTTCCACTCATGCACTTCATCAAGCACAAGTACCTGCCGGTTTCCAACGCCTGCACCGGTAATTTCACGAACAAGTTGCAAGCCATCGGTACAATACAAAATCTTTGTATTTAGATTGTCATCGCGTTCGTGGGCCGTGCGATACCCAATAATTTCATCACTGTCTTTACCTGTACGAATCGCCCACTCTTCGCGAACACGTCGCGACAAGTTACGTGCCGCTAAAATTCTCGGCTGCGTTACAATCACTTTATTGTAACCGTGCTCTGCCAAATATTGCGGCACCTGGGTACTTTTTCCCGCACCGGTTTCGGCGGTAATAATAGTTACCTGATTTTGGTCAACGGCACTCGTAATGGCATTGTAAAAATCGTATACAGGCAGTTGATCGATAAAACCGACAGGAGTTGTACTCATTACCTATAATTGTACCTTATAGCTACTGAGAACAATCAGTATTCATGCCGCTGAAGCAAAACACATAGAAGGTAACGTGCTGAGCATTTTTTATGCCCCGCACGCATTGAGCGAAATCGGGGCATAGGAGTCCTTATCTTCTACGACATGGAACCCTTTAATTTCTACTTCCAACCGCGCAGAAGATAATAGCAAGCACTATCCCTGCACATACAAGTAGAACCCCCGGGATAATGCAGCCCATGATAAGCCAGTAGAATGCACCGGCGGCTGCACACACAGTGCTAGCAGTACCGAGAATGTACTCGCATTTCATTGACGGGTTCCTTATTTGTCGGAGTCAAGGAGCATGGCCGATAGTGACCTATGTCACTAACAATATAATAAAAATAGAAGATAGTCTATGGCTATGCCTTTACCGTACATAGTTTTCATGAAATTTTGTATTAATTCCCATGTTGCCTACAAACATCTCAGTAATCTCATCTTCATTCATACTAGCTAAAATGTGTTTCTCGTTTGGGACATTAAGATAGTCTTTTTCTATCCACCATTCGCGGAGTTCTTTTTCTCCAAATTCGTGAGCATTTGGTTTTGAGTTATGCCGTTTAAGCGTTTCTTCCAAAGAGATATCGAAATAGTACACGTGGGATTGACCGCCAAAGTCGTTGATGAGTTTTCTCAGTGTATCTCCGTATCTTTCATTGACAAAAATGCCCTCTACAATAACGTCAAAACCTATTTTCTTTCCATACATTGCAAGCTCATATACAAGCTGGATGCTCGGGTTGTCTGGTTTATCCCGTACTCTTAGCATTTCGCGCCGTACAACATCTTGTGGAATGAGCATGGTTTCATATCCCATTTTGTGCTGTAATTTCTTAGCAACCGTAGATTTGCCGCTGCCTGAATTTCCCCGGATAATAATTAATCGCTGCATAGCTTAATCATAGCAAAAATAACCTATGTTACACTCGGTAGTGATGAAAAAAGAATATACTCAAACACTCTCAACCCCCATGGGGCGTGTTGTTACTTACCTGTGCGTGTTCGTTGCCGGATCGGTTATAGCAGACCTATTACCCCACCTCGTAACAGTCAGGACGATGGTTCCTGGTCTTCTTATCCTCGCTGCCTGTATAGTGATGGGTGCTGTGTTCGCAAACGAACGTCATACGCTATCGCGCATCACCTCAGCAGCTACTTTGTTTGTTTTGGGTGCTATTGCCATCAGAGTAGGGTACAGCGCTATCCCCGATGCTTATCTGTTTGCAGCCGCACTTTGTATCGCTCTACTCGGCGCTCAGTCATTCTTGCACCGTAAGCTTGCCAATCTTAAGCGAACAGTTTTATATAGTTCAGCTATTATACTGGTTAGCCTGATTCTGGTAGCCGCACTCACCTATGGCGCGACTGAGCTTGGGCGTATAGCCGCAGCTTAGAAATTATCAATAACGAGCTTCTTCATCTGCATCATGTTGGCAAATGCGTTGGGACGTTTCATTAATTCTTCCATGTCTTTTGGCACAACCTGCCAGCTAAGACCATATTGATCTTTGCACCAACCGCACTGCTCAGCCTCAGCAACGGCAGAGAGTTTTTCCCAGTAATAGTCGATTTCTTCTTGATCTTTACAAGCGATCACAAACGATATTGCTTCGTTAAACTTGAAGTCGGATCCACCATTAATACCCGTAAAGTGCTGGCCGCTCAGTTCGAATTCTACCGTTAGTACTTTACCTGCAAGCCCTTTTTGAAAGTCGAGTAGTCCCTCTTCAGGATAGTACGTTGTTGCAACAATGTTGCTATCCGGAAATACCGACACATAAAATTCAGCCGCCTCTTGAGCATTACCGTCATACCATAGATTGGGTGTAATTTTTTGCAACATACTACTCTCCTGTAATTATTTAGCTAATTAACTCTATCCTATACTACTTTCGATTTCTTGTACAAGCTGCGGCAACGATTTGACTGATGAAGTTTCAATACTGGTAAGGTTAGCGGTATCGGGGTTATAGGTCATCATGCCAATTTTATGAATAACTTCATATGGTGGGTCGGTAAGCTTACGGTCAACAAGCGCCAAGTCAAGATCTGTTTCAAGAATATGAGCAAGCTCATTAGATGCTCCACCCTTAATGTTAATTAAAAGCCCATATTTTATTTTAGTGACCAAACTATATCCAATAAGCTGAGAGAGTTCCGTAAGTCCGGCGGACCCAAGTAGTTTGGCTTCAATAATAATCATCTCAAACTTATTAGTCGAAGGGTTATCCAGTAAAATAACAATATCAGTGCGCAACTTCGGAACGTCCTGCGCGAATAGCTTTAAACTTTCCGATACGTTTTCTTTGTTTTGTGAAATGTAGTGACTCAAAAAAGAGCGGACCTGGCTTCCATATTCAGGAAGATAGAGTCCTTTTACAATAATCGATGAATTAGTGAGATTGGCCTTTATGGTTTTCTCGAGATATTCGGCCAATTCAGGATAGTAAGCTACTTCATTCATATAGTGCCCATTATAGTACAACGCACTCGGAAAATTTCGGTTCCCTTACTTTAAAAGCAAGCGTGTCGTGGTCAATTTCAGTAAGCGTAGTATTGAAATCATCATTAACATACCCCACTAAAGCGGCAAAATCCTGACTTTGAATCAGCAGACACGTGCCCCTGTCTGGCTTCATGACACGAACACCAATCGTTGATAGTTTTTCCTTAATACCGGAAAAGCCATCCTGAAGATTACCACTAATCTTCGTGCGCCTAACACCCCCTTGGTTAAGCTGCGCAAGCCCAACGTAAGTGATTGCATGTATCACTTGAGAAATTGGGAAGCCATCTTCTTTTCCATTTCCTAATATGTATAGATTTTTAGCAGTAGTGGTCTTTAGTTGCTCGCGCGAAAACAGTACTTCGGAATAAGTAGACTGTCTTAGGTACTCTTCGTTTTTAATAATATCGTTGATCTCTTGTCTAGAGCCTTTGGTTAAAATAGTAAACGGACTAATTAACTTACCGGGTTTTTCAAGTTTGCGCCGTAGGTACGTAAGCGTTTCGCCGTTTATCGGTATCCCTAAAAAATACGCCATATGTGCATTATGTACAAAGTGTTTACCTCGAATATAGTCGGGAAGCCAGTTGCTATTCTCGTCAATATGAAGGGTAGACCTGCCGTTGATTCTAACCGATCTAACATTCTCTTTTTGGCCACCTTTGTCCTTCTGAAGCGCTACGTTCTCGATCGCAGACAGTTGTTTTGCTCCAGACACAAAGCTGCCTGCACGTATATAGTCCGTTAAGACGATTCTTATCTTGAATCCTTTTTTCCACTGACGGTAGTATCGATTATCACCGCTTTGAAAATTAGGATGGTTCCATAAAATTTGATTGGGGTAACAGTCTATTTTAATAAATAAGTTTGCTATTTGAGAAACGAGGATAAAGTTTTTACCGGTGAACTCATACGATATCACCTGAAGGTCCGCAGTTCTATTCCGGTGTGATGGAGCTAAACTCCCAATCGTGTCGGTGAGTCCCGCAATAAATCGTTTCACTTTTTCGGTATTATTCAACGCCGCTGTAAGTTTTTCAATGGTAGAAGTTTCTCGAAAATTCCCCTTTGTTATAAGCTCCAACTCGGTGAGGTCTTCGACCAGTTCGGGCGTTACAGTCCCCGATATTCGCCAGGCTCTATTTAATACGCTGTAGGCTATATCCATAGAATATTCGCTTTGCCACATTGGCTTAACGACACGAAGAATATACCCGCTTATTTCTCCAGCTCGCTCAGGATTTATTTTAAGATCACCCCAATTGCGGTAGGGCAATGTTATCGTCAACCTTTGGCCGGCTATTTCCCCGCCCCCAATTATCAGCCCCAGCAAGTAGGCCTTGTTGGTGTTCACGTTCAGAAGCGGTGTTTGGTTCATGTAAAAAGTCTCGGATTGATGTACCTATATGATACCCTAGTCTAACAGGTACGGCATTACCTATCAACTTGTACTTCGAGGCAATGGATGTACCGATAAATTTGAAATCATCAGGAAAAGACTGAAACCGGGCAATCTCTCGAACCGAATAGCGCCTATTCTCGAAGGGATGTACTATTCCGGAGTTTTCCGGCGTGCCTGCAGCGGTGATAGTACCCATAGTTTCATGACGGGCAAATCTACGGTAAAAGTTAGGCGAGTGATATCTCTTCATGTCGTCCCTGATACGTTTTAGTCTATCGGGCAGTAATTCATACGGTACATTCTTCCAAGATCCGCCCTCAGGAATATGTTCAATAAGTGATTGTGACTGTGGAGATAGCCCCCAGACCTCCTGTGCTTCGTTGTCGGGGAGAGAGCGGGATAACACTGAGCCAACTGTCAAGTCATTGGTTTTTGGTATAGGCAAAGGAAATTCGTAATCACCCTTGATATCTTCTCTTACTCCTACCAGTACTACCCTGAAGCGATTTTGCGGAACTTCGTAGTCATTGGCGTTTAGAAGCTTATAGGTAAGCCTGTAGCCATGAACAAGAAGTTCTTTACGTATACGCTCTGGCATAATAAGACCGTCCGCATCTTTGGAAGACAAAAAACCCCTGACATTTTCAAGCAGTACAATTTTTGGCCTTTTAATATCCAGGGTTTTTATGACTTCTTCAAAAAGCTGCCCCCGTACATCGTCTACCCCAAGCCTGTTCCCTGCACTTGAAAACGGCTGGCACGGAATGCCGGCTAAAAGTACATCGGCATAGGGCAACGCGTTTTTATCGACATCACGAAAATCTTTAATCTCAATATCACCAATATTGTGTTTATAAGTAGCTTCGGCAATTTTAAGAATGTCATTGGAATAAACGATATCAAATCCGGCCTGTTTGAATCCAAGATCAAGCCCACCCGTTCCGCAAAAAAGCCCCATGGCAGTAGGACGGGTACTTCTAACGTTCGATACAGGTGCCATATTAAGCAAGTTGGCATTTAATACCATCGATAATTTTTGAAGCGTTTTCATTGATGGGCTTGCTATAAGCCCCGATTCAATCTTAGACAAAGTAGAGTAAGAAACACTCGATAACGCAGCTAATTGATGCTGGGTTATGCCCCTCTGCAAGCGAAGATCCTGCAACACTCCGCCCCAAGTAGATTTGTCTATTTTCTTCATTATGTTGAAATACACCCTAATTATTCTTATCTGTTACAAATCCTATTCGTGTATATATAATATAACACGAATATCTGTTTCGCAATGGCGTTTATGTTTAAAAATACGAGAATATCCAGACGTATGCTATATACTATATATTATCCAGGAAAATCTAAATTGCAGTCCGTAATAAAAGAGGGATACTCATCTTTATGAACATGACTACTACTCGCAAAATCATAGCGCTACTACTTATCCTTGCAGTACTATTTGGCTACCTGCTTACTCCGCTCGGGCTTGAGCCTCGCACCGCAGATCTCAGAACTATTGCGATTGTACCCTTCTTCATAACTGCATCCCTGGGAATTCCTATCATTGCAACTATTTTACTTTTTATAAAACCAAAAATTACAGGAATCCTTGTAATCGTTAATGCAATTATCATGCTGTTTTTAGTAGCCGGCGATCAAGGTGGATTTTTCTTTACCACCCCTCCCCCTACAGCAATCACTCTATTGGAATTTTTATCAATCATTGTCTCGATAGGCTTTCTTCTATACGGACCTAAACTATACAATGAGAGCAAATCTGCCCATTTAAAGTAGAGAGCTCAGTGTCACAACTATGAATAAATCTATCCAAGCATACAACAACGCACAAACAGACAGTAATAAAGCGATTTGTGAACTTCTAAAACAAGAAATTGATGACCGTTTACCCAGCGCAGAAAGCAAAGTTTGGCATGGTGCGCCGGTATGGTTCCTTAGCGGCAACCCAATCGTTGGCTACTGGGTTAGAAAAGATAATGTTCAATTGCTTTTTTGGAGCGGACAATCGTTTGATGAACCAAATCTAAAACCTGAAGGTACGTTCAAAGCAGCCGAAGCTCGCTACGTTACTAAAAGCGAGATCGATACAAAAGCCCTGCAGCGTTGGCTCGATAAAGCCAAAAAAATCCAGTGGGATTATAAAAATATCGTCAAGCGCCGTGGTGTCTTAGAACGATTAAAATAAACACTCACCGCCTTACTTTGCAACTATATGCTTTGAGTTGTAGTGTTCGTTGGCTCGATAAGCCTGCTATTCTTTGCCAGGTCCGGGTCGGTGCACGCTGCAAGATTAAAACAGCAGGGCCGGCGCTTACCCGATCGTAGCTTAGAAATAGACACCTCGATCCGCCGCTGGCGCGTTTCCGTGCTACTGGTGGCATTAACCCATCGCAGCCATTCCCAGCGTGCCATTGGCGTAATTTTAGCCCAGAGATCTTGAACGATAGGTAGAGCAGTAGCTAAGGCTTTTGAAAAATCAGCCGGGAGTTTCGGCTCCGGCCAGTCTTTACTCGGTGCAATTTCAAGAGACACGGTATCACCCGCATCCGCGCTAATAGCCTTTTGCATCTTTTTATCAACCTTAAGCCAATGGCCCCACCTGCCATCCGGCTCTAGCACTTGCTGCAAATCGTGACCATTTATTGTTCCTCTTACCATCACCTGCCCACGCGAAGGCAGCTTTTCACTCGCACCTTCGGGAAGCCGCAAAATAGTCCACTTGCCAATCACGTAAAGTCTTGCCTTAAAACTAATTGTCGGCGCATCGGTATGCTGGCTCTTTGTTTTCATGTATCTACTATAACCCCGCTAGTGTGTGTTCGCTAGAGTTCCCACTTACAAAAACAACTCATCTCGAATTTTATACTTAGTACTGAAATCAGAAGCTGAGAATGGGGAAGGTTTTGTCCACGGCCGAACGGGAAGGCCAACATATACACGTAGTGCAAATGTAAGTATTAGGCTAAAATGAAACTATGAAAGAAATGCAATTCTTAGTTGAGATAAACGCCACTAAAGA
Source organism: Saccharimonadales bacterium (SeqCode) (assembly GCA_035317765.1). GTDB lineage: Bacteria > Patescibacteriota > Saccharimonadia > Saccharimonadales > Saccharimonadaceae > DATHGD01. The sequence continues at coordinate 9,023 of DATHGD010000067.1, forward strand.
AAAAGTTTGGGATACACTGTGGCGAGACGAAACATTTCGCGAATGGGCAGGTATCATTGACCCAGGAACATACATGGTTGGTGAGTTAAAAGTTGGCAATGAAGTACAGTTTATCTCTTCTGAGAACGGGTATGGTGTAACAAGTTTGGTTGCAAAGCTCACACCGGGCGAATATCTACTGCTCAGACACGCTGCAGATACGCAGGAAGACGGAAAACGAGAACGTGCTCAGGAGTGGACTGGCGGCGAGGAAAGTTACTCACTGGCTGAGAAAGACGGCGTTACAACGTTAACTGCTGCATTTGATGTTCCATCAGAAATGGCAGAAATGTTTAAGGTCAGTTATCCCAAGGCTTTGGAGCGAGTTAAGAAATTGGCTGAAGAGAAGAAGTAATAGTTTCTCGCTAGCAGACGCGTCTGGCAACTTTGAGCTAAGATTTGCCGTTTAAGTACTTGCCGGCAATACTTAAAGCGAATGAAGGCAGTATGATAAAAACGGTTACGAATAAAAGCTTTATAAGTACTTCACTAAGGACAGAATCTTGCTTATCTGGGCCCGAGGCGGTCAGAACGACTAAAATCCCCAGAATACCAAAGGTGATCGAAGCATAAATAAATACTCTTGTGGCTATTTTTTGCATATTTTTAGTATACCAGACAAGCTAGCGAATCAGCTCTTGCGACCAACTAACTTAATTGTATCGAACCGCAATTCAGCAAAAGTAATTTAAGCAGCTGCTTGCAACCATCGATACACTATATACCCAATGAGGACCAAGATCAGCAATGAGAACCCGCCAATTACCCAAGGTACAAAGTTAGTGCTAGTAGTATCAGATTTTTTGATGTCATCGTTGGAAGTATCGATTTGCACTACGGAATTCGGATTATTAAGCTCAGGGGTGCTACCTCCGGTCGTCACGTTCTCCTGTGATGTCGTTGATGCTTGCGCTACACCTCTATGTAAGCTGGTCTTAGTAGTACCATCAGTACCCGCATTTGTCGTCAAACTAGCGGGAGAGTTCGTTGTAGTTATAGTTGTAGTTGGTGCTGCTGGGTACTGGTCGGCTAGGTACGGATAGCCTTGGTTTATAAGAGGGTCAATACTCCAAATATCGTCATTAGCGGTGTCATTATTGGGGTTACCAACAAAGTCCCAAGCTGCACCTAGTCCGAAAGTTGCAGTATCGGTAAAGGTTGCGATGTTCTTTAGCTCATCCGTTGTTTTACTGACGCCGTCTCCTGCACTAACAGTAATACCGGAAGCCTGTTTATCCCAGAATGTACCAGGTGATCCCCCGCTATCGGCGTCATACCCAATGATGCCACCTTTACCTGGTCCGTTAGGCACAATACCGGTCGAGTAACTACGAAGTATAAACCCGCCGTTTTCGCCAGCCAGTCCACCGCCTGTCCCCGATCCAGACACGCCGCTTATAGTCGCATGTGAATACGAGTTCATAACCAGATAGTCATTTCTGCCAACAACACCACCAACCGCTGTTACTCCGCTTACTTCACCAGTGATTCCAACCTCATAGATGCCATCGCCGCCGGAGATTCTACCAGCTACCCCGCCAACGTAATGTTGGCCAATTATCGAAACGTCATCAAATCTGATGTTCCGGGCTAAACCACCTCCACTAATATACCCAAATAATCCAACGTAATCGGTGCTAGGGCGGTTAATAGTCAAGCCAGAGATTGCATAGCCAGCACCATCAAGCGTGCCTTGAAAAGGTGTTGATAAGCCGCCTACTGGAACAAAACCGACACCACTATTCCAGCTGTTAGTATCTGAACAATCAATGTCGCTACCTAAGCGGTACGAAGCGGCAAGATCGTTTAACATTTCTTGCAACTG
>DATHGD010000068.1:0-3536 GCA_035317765.1 Saccharimonadales bacterium (SeqCode)
GCTTTTTTTACGCGAACTATACTGTAGGGGTAATACTGCCTACGTTTGGCACAGTAGAAAGCAGCATGGTGTACATAAACAACTTTCAACACACCGTCAGTAACGACTTTTACTGGTGGACGGGGCACAACATTTATCTTCCAGCGGGCTCGGCACCATGGAATCAAGCTTCGCAGTTTTACCGTATTTACGATCACGACCTTACTCAAACCCAGGCTCGCCGCAGTGGCCACTACGGCAATACTGTTGGCTATATGCGAAAACGGCTGCAAGACCCTAACCGCTGGGAGCCAACCTGGGGCTTTATTGAAAACGGCGGACCATTCCCCGAAAACGTCTTGAGTGAATACATGACGCCCGAAGTAATGGTATCGGCCGTGTGGCATATGATTATTCAGGGCGCACGCGGTATTATTTACTTTAACCACACGTTTGGCGCCGACAATCAAAGCCAGCATAATTTCCGCTTCCCAGCCTATGCTGCCATTCAAGCTGCCGCAAAAATAGTCAACGGACAAGTACAAAGCCTAGCTGCAGTCATTAACGACAACTTTGCGCTTAATTTTGTGACGGTTAGCCCCGGAGCATCTACGCTTTCGGGCATTGAAGTAATGGCAAAATATCACACCAGTAAATTTTACATTTTTGCCGGCTCGCGCGAAAACGACAGTACGCTTCAAAACGCCACCTTCACTATTCCAAACGGGGTAGGAACCACGGCAACGGTGTTATTTGAAAGTCGTACCATTCCGATTGTGGGCGGCGAATTCACCGATGCATTTGCCAATGGAAATACAGTTCATATTTATAGGATAGATGCATAATGCCACATACAATTTTTACCAATCAAGTTCCTGCAATCCCCGATGTAGACGAGGATGCTCCAAACCAGACCCTCGGCACCACCTGGTACACCGAAGATGACGGCGCTGTGAATGCAATCCGTTTTTACCTCGGCAGCCGCAACTACGATGGCGCCGAAATGACCGGTGGGCTTTATAACGCCGATACCCAGGAACTATTAGGGCAAGGCTCGTATACCATTACAGCTTCAGACGATATTGGGTTTGTCGAAATCCCTCTAAGCAACGCAGTGGTAGTAGAGCGTAACCAGAAATACATTGCCGCCGTGCTATTCCCAGGCCAGGCGTCTTCTCCGGATGCGCGCGTTCACTATGCAGCTACGGGCGGATTCTTTCTCGCAAATGGTGTTGATAACTCACCTCTTCATGCTTACAAAGATAATGGGCTATTTCTCACCGAGCGCAATGGATTATTCGTTAACGGCACTACCCTCACCTTCCCTACCTCTACATTTGGCGGTGGCTGCTATTTTGTGGACGTTGTATTTGACTACACTACCCAGGTAAAGCTACGCACCAGTGGTAGTTGGACAACCTACCCGCTCAAAACCCGCGTTGGCGGCAACTGGCAGCTATAGTTCGTCTTTTTTGCTGGTAATAAAGGCGCCCCATTGGCGTACAAGGTGAAGCACCGTCTTAAGCGGCAGTTCTATTACCATATCGAGCGTCATGGCAACTACATTGACACGAGCGTACTTTTCGCTCATCCAGCGGCCTACAACAACAAACGGAATATACAAGAAGTCGCGCACAATACTTATGCCGTCCTGCTGGCTTTCCACCACTTCAAGTTCACGAATCTGACGAGACAGACGGAAGCCCAGGAAACTGGCCGTTGAAAGGAAGACGAAGAAAATAAGCAGATGGGGAATCGCAAACCCAAGGCTCGTGAGCCACCAGCCCACTCCTCCGAAAATAGCCACGAAGAACAATGCATAAATAATATTAAATGCCGTACCAAAACCTCCGCCCGCCTGGCGCGAAAGTGTCACGGTCTTTTGGTCGTTATACAGCAGCTCATCGATAGAATCTATCAGGCTGCGGGTATTTGCTTGCCCCGGAAGCGACAAGGTAAATCGCAGCAAAATCATATAAATAGGCGGAAATAACAGGTTGATCGCCAGCGGCAGCCACAAAATCGCTCCGTGAACCAGATAATCATACGGCACCTCAACGGCCACACCAATCAAGACCTTGGTAATAACCAGGAAAATAACACTTTTTATAATACCCCTGTTAATACGTTCGTTTATTCGGGTATATTCATTGGCAATCTGAGTCTCATACGCCGACAAAAATTGCTCGCGCGATTGCAAAAGTGTAGCGCTGTTGTCGTGCTCGTCAATAAGACGCCATAAAATCCGAAACGGCGCGCCTTTGCGATTAACGAGCCGGAATAGCGTATCGGTAGTACTTGACGCAAAAATGCGGTCGAGCATTTTGTTCGTCTGACCGTACGTATTACTGGTAGGCGTTTGCTGGTAGCGCCGTAAAAGTGCTGCACGAATAGTGGCAAGATCCGACTTTAACAGTGCCCGCTGCACAGCTACAAATAATGCTACCTCAAAATCTTCAACCGACTTTCCAAACACTTTCGCTTGGTCGATCGTTTCAAGAAAGTGATCGTAGGCAAATTGTGCAAAGACGCTTTGGCGTACCTCATCATTAAGCAACAACTCTACCTCGACCGCCAATATATCCAGCGTCCAGGCCTCTTTAGTGTGCTTTTTATGTGCTGCAAAATAATCTACCGCAAGTGCGTTAATGGTATCAATCGTTGAAACGGCAATCGTGTCATTTTTCACGTAGCCGGCCAGTGTTAGTTCAATAATCAATTCTTCGGCACTGACTTTCATATACCCGGCGTCACGCGACAAAAAAATACGCTTATAAAAACGGCGGATTGCCCGCTGAAGCAACAGGTGTTCTTCGGTATATTCAGCAGCGTTTCGCAATTGTTCGTAAGCAAACGTCAACGTTCGCCCCGCGCCCGAGACATGCACCTTTTGACCGTTATTTTGAGCAACAGCCGCCTCGTCAGCACGGACCAATGCACCAGCAAGCGCATCAGAAAATTTACGACCGATAGTGTTAAGAGAAGTATTCATATAATAAATTCATTTGGTACACCCGGTAAGATTCGAACTTACGACACCTGGTTCCGAAGACCAGTGCTCTAATCCACTGAGCTACGGGTGCATAACATGCGCTTTATAGATTATACCAGATAATCTTTTTTGTGCGAGAAAGCAAATAGGGCCACATCTTCTATTGAAGATTGTGCCGGTGCGAAGATACTTCGCGCACCGGCACAATCCTATTCTATCCCGTTAAGATTTGATCTCGACCTTGCGGATCGAAACACCATCGCGATTCACGTTGAACACGTAAAAGATGACGTTATTCTTGCGCTTGAGCTTAGCTTCAGCCGGCGAATCGGCATCGTAAATCGCCAGGCAAAAGTAAGACTCGCGAATGACGACAGGTGCAAATACGGTCTCGGCCCAATCAAGCGTACGCGCGCCTTCAGACCCACTTTTCACCAGCTCTTTCAGAGATGGAAAAATCAATTTTCCGTGCTGCTGGCAAAGCTCCTCGTAGTCCTTTACTCCGCCTCCCCCGGCCTCACCGGCCCTGGCGTTGCTCAGCATCAGTGTCACCATGTCTCTGAGT
>DATHGD010000069.1:0-5416 GCA_035317765.1 Saccharimonadales bacterium (SeqCode)
CGATGTGCTACATGATGCACCCGTTGCCGGAGGTAACACACAACAATTTAGCCAGCCCGCGCAACCCACTGCCCAGCGGCCAGCGCCGGCTATTCCATCTCGCCAGCCAGCAGCACAGCCTTCACCAGCTCCTGCGCCCCAGTTCGCTCAACAGCCCCAACAAGCAGCACCACCACTCCCTACGACACCATCATTTCAACCAGCCGCCCAACCCGCTCCAAACGGCCTTCCGCAACCAACCGCACCGTTTTCAACCAACCGTCCAGCAAGTCTCGGTGAACGGGTTATTCATCCGCTTACGCAAGCACCGGCCGCAGGACAAAAAAGCGACATTAGCAGCTTAATAGACCAAGAGCTCAGTAAACTTTCCGACCAGCCAGCTCCTGTCACGCCACCACCCGCACCAGTTGCACAGCCTCTGCCTGCAATGCCCGTTGCCCCGCAACCCGTAGCACCACCGAATGACGCGCCCTCAGCTCCACAGCCTCCCGAGCCTCCTCAACAAGTAGCTCCAGCACCTCCTCTCGCACCATCGTTTCACCCAGGCCCTCAACCTCCGGCGGCGATACCTAGCACTCCTCCTCAGCCAACTGTAAACACACCAAAACCACCACTGCGAGAAGATTCTGGCATTAGTTTTGAAGAAACACCTCGACCACCTTTTGCACCACAGTCGCCAACTGCGTAAGTTAATGGTATAATAAGCAACCATGACTGAACCCGAGACAATTCGCCTTAATAAACACCTAGCGCTGCAGTTAGGGATTTCTCGCCGTGAGGCCGATGAATTAATCGATAGGGGACAAGTGCAAATCAATGACACTGTCGCTACGTTAGGTGCACGGTTTAACGAAGGCGATGCCATTACCCTCAAGGGTGAAGCGGTAAAGAGTGGTACTTCGTTCGAATACCTTCTTCTTCATAAACCCGTTGGCTACGTATGCTCCCGCAGTGCACAGGGAGACAGCCCAACGGTGTATACTTTGCTTCCTGAAAAATATCACTCACTCAAGCTTGTCGGCCGGCTCGACAAAAACAGTTCAGGCCTTATTATGCTTACTAATGACGGCGATTTTGCCTATCATATGACCCATCCCAAGTTTAGTAAAACTAAAATTTATACCGTCCGCATCGACAAAGACCTCGAGCCCTTGCATCAGCAAATGATCAGTGACCATGGCGTTACCCTAGAAGACGGCATCAGTAAACTTATGCTCGGTCGCTTATCCGAAAAAGATCGAAAGGTCTGGCAGGTAACTATGCGAGAAGGCCGCAACAGGCAAATTCGCCGAACATTCGAGAGCCTTGGCTACGCAGTACAAAAACTTCATCGTACAAATTTCGGTAATTATGCACTTGGTGATATTACCTCGGGTAAATTCGAAGTTGTTGATATGCAGTAGGTGATATAATCCGCCTTATTTATTGACTCTTTAAGTAATTGATGTTATAAATTGATATATCCCGATTTGACCCACTCTGTTTACACGAGGATCAAACGCGGACCTTAACAGAGTGAGTTTCCCTACGAAAGGATGGCCTAGAGCCATGTTTGACCTGATCTTGGACCCGTTGCAACAACACGGCGAGGCAAGTAGTGCCGGTTACATACTCATGGCCTTCCTGCTGATCGTGATGCTGTGCAGCCTCTTCGCTGGTGCAAATGACAAACCCTTTCTTATGGGTTCGCCCCTTCTGCTGACCGCTTTTTCGGTTGTTGCAATGGTGGCAGCTGGCCTTCATGTCATTGGGGTCGAAAGGTGGATAGACCGAATCTTGGTCTCGACACTTCAGGATCTCAGCGTCATGAACCTCGTGTGGGCGTGCATTGCCGCAACCGCCAGTGTTGGCGTGTTCATTGTCGCAATCAAGCAACGAAACCCTTCAACCATCATAGGGGGAGCTAGCGTCCTGCTCGCTGCGGCATCGCTGGTCTTTCAGGCTGTCGCATTGCGTACGCACGCTGCGCCGCAAGATGCCTTATCCCTCCTGCAGAACTGGAGCGAAGTATTGGCCATTTTCATGCTCGCTGCAATGATGGTCAGGTTCGTATGGCACGCGGCGCCAAGGTCTGAACGCGTACAGTAGAGACCAGTTTCCGTGGGACGGATATTCAATATCCGTCCCACGGAAACACTGCAGTAAACTCACTCTGTTATGACACAATCCCAGCCTCATAGCTGGTCTTTTTTATACTCAATCATATTTTCCAACCAATGCAACGCGCTACGCACGATTTCCTTATCCGCTTATGCTCGCTAATCTGTTTTATCTCTGTTATAATTACCAAAGTTATGGCTTCTAAATTACCAACCGTTGCAATTATCGGACAAGCGAATGTCGGCAAGAGTTCGCTTTTTAACCGTATGGTTCGTGCCCAGCAGGCAATCGTTGCCCGTGAAGCCGGCACGACCCGTGACAACGTACTTGGTAGGGTAGAGCACAATTATCACAACTTCTGGCTGGTTGACACCGCTGGCCTAAAAGACCCTAACGATGATTTTGAAGCCTCCATCCAAGAACAAATTACAGAGGCCGCCGATGCTGCCGATGTTATTTTGGTTGTCGTTGACAGCAGCCAGTATGTCAGTGACCAAGACCGCCTGGTTGCCAAAAAAGCCCTGCGCTCAAAAAAGCCGGTTATTCTTGTTACCAACAAAGCCGACCTTAAAACCAGTCTTCCCGAAGAAGAATTCAAACGTCTTGGCATTAAATCTATCGTTCGCAGTAGCGCCGAACACAACAAGGGCATCATCGATGTTCTCGATGAAATCGTTGCACTTATTCCGGCAAAAAGTGAAGATGCGCCCGATGAAGTACTCCGCGTTGCGTTGATTGGCCGCCCAAACGTTGGCAAATCAAACCTCTTTAATACGCTGGCTGGCAAGCAACAGGCGATTGTGGCTAACATTGCCGGCACTACCCGCGATGTTAACCGCGTTGCCGTAAAATATGGTGGCCGCGATATCGAACTACTCGACACCGCTGGTATGCGAAAACCAGGCAAGCAAGAAGTAGGAATCGAGAAGTTTTCCGTCCTTCGTACGCTTCAAGCCATTGAAGAAGCCGATGTTTGCTTCTTGCTAATGGACGTCAACGAGCTCAATACTCAGCTCGACCAACGCCTCGCCGGCATTATTGATGAAGCAGGCAAGGGAATGGTAATTACCATCAGCAAGTGGGACTCCGTTGAAAATAAAGACGCCTACACCCGCGATGCCTTAGCGCCAAGTATTGCCCGAACCTTCAATTTTACTCCTTGGTCACCGCTTATTTTTACCAGCAGCGTTACTGGTCAGAACGTAACAAAATTATTCGACCTCGCACTTGATATTGATGCTCGCCGCAAACAAGAGACCAAAACCCGCGTGCTCAACGACATGCTGCAAAAAGCCATCCAGAAACATCCGCCAGCAGGCCTTAAAAACACGCATCCAAAACTCCGCTACATGGTACAAACCGACCAGTCACCACCGTGGTTTGTCATTTACGGCAGCAACTTAAAGTTTATTCACTGGAGCTACAAACGCTACCTCGAACGCGTTCTGCGCGAAACCTATAACTTTTCTGGCACCCCTATAAAATTCAGCTTCCGCGATGAAAAGCAAATTAAAGCCAACCGCGCCAAAGAACAAGCCCTTAAAGATAAACTCGGCCAGGCACCCGAGGAAACAGAGGCAATTTAAAAGCCCGCTCGTAGCTCGAGCCGGAAACGGTCGTACATTATGACCGTTTCCGGCGAGCATAAAGCAGGCTTGCTAGGTTTGAGCACGTACGGCTAGAGGCGGAGTAGCCGTTGGAACTCGAATATGTCTCCTCAGCCTCTTTGCGCTACCCTGTACCCGGTTGCCCATGCGCCGCACAGTATCGTAGGTGTCACTCACACTCATTTCATGTAGAAAGTGGGTCAGTGTGTCCTTACGACTCAGTAGACTTCTACTGATACTGTTGTCTTTTCGCAGCGCCTTATCATGCCGCCGATGAGTATCCGACATTCTTGCTCCAGCCCTTGCTCGATTTACCACTCAACGATCAGTACATCTATTATTATAAACTATCTCGATGCGCTACAATAAAAACACCATGAAAATCATTTTCGCACAAGGCAACCCTGGCAAAGAATACGCTCATACCCGCCACAACATCGGGTTTCTTTTAATCGATAAAATCGCTGCCGCACATCACGCCGAATTCATTAAAAAATCAAAATTTCACGCCGATATTGCTGAAATCACTAGTGAGGGCGAAAAGGTATTATTCGTAAAGCCAACCACGTTTTATAACGAGACCGGCCAGGCAGCCAGGCTTTTAGTCGATTTTTACAAAATAGACCCGGCCACCGACTTTCTGGTTATTCACGATGACCTCGCATTGCCCCTTGGCACCATCCGTACCCGCCAAAAGGGAAGTGACGCCGGCAATAACGGTATTAAATCGCTTAGCGCTCATCTGGGCCCAAACTACACCCGCATTCGCATTGGTATTTTCAACGAAAAACGCAACCAGGTTCATGACGCCGACTTTGTGCTTGGTAATTTAACCCTGCACGAAAAAAACGTCTTACCCGCGCTCGCCGAACAAACAAAACACTTCATTGACAGTTTTACTCAAGATAATTTCCAGGTCACAAAAGTAACCGTTCCAATTGAATAGCGGAGCAGGGGAGACCCGTTACGGCCTCACCCTCCTCCTTAGAAAATCACACTTACTGCTGCGTCAAAAGCTCATCTGCGGCGTGCTTCAACGAGAAGTCCGGGTCAATATGGTTCAGTACGTTACTTCCCATCCAGCCAGCGGCATTTCGCCGATGCATTTCATGACTGCGTTGCTCCAGCTCATCCCAATTACGCTTAACGCCGTTAACAGCCGCTTTTAACTTACGAAGCTCAGCCGTAACACTCTCGTCAACATCAGAGAAAGTCACCTCCTTGCCCCGTTCACGCTTTTTCACGTAATTCGATGGAGGAATACACGCCACAAGCCTTTTGACTTTTTCCTCAATAAAACTCCGATCCTCCTCGTCTTCCACCTTATTGCCAACAACAAGCAGCGGTACTCCGTGTGCCATGGCATGCGGTAGAAACTGCTCATATACGCTCAGCGACTTCAGTGTTGGCTCAACCACCAGAACCAAGGCATCAACCTTTGTAAACAGCGATGAAGAAAACGCATCCGCTCCAGCTGTCATGTCTACGATCACGTAGTCACTAGCCATGTCAATCATGTGCCCGAGCACCAGTTCAACAGCACCGTTTAGACCATGGTAGCATTTGACCCCTATATTTCCTTCAGGAATCTCACCAGCACCAGCAACGTATACGCCATGGCTTATTGCCGCATAACGCAAAACGAACCAGTCGTCTGGCTGTAGTTGAACAAACCGCGACCCTTTTCCTGGGGGCGTTGTTTTATGCAT
>DATHGD010000070.1:0-4502 GCA_035317765.1 Saccharimonadales bacterium (SeqCode)
TGTTTTTGCTTGCAACGGTGTTTATTGGCAGCCCCATTTTAAGTGCATCGATTGCGATTGTCGTAACTGGTCTTAAACTTTATTCGCTGAGGCGTTTATATACCCAAGTAATTCCTAACGTTTCTTTGAAGCCAGGCGCCCGGTAATTGTTTTAACAAGAGGCTTCTTGAGGCCGACAACCTTTATAGTGCCATCGCAGACAAAATTATTTCCAAGGGTTTGGCCGCGAAATGAAAACGGTTTGCCGGCCTGAATGACTTCAACCGATTTTGTGTAATTTGCTTTTTCAAGATCACCAATAATAAGGTCTCGTTCGAGGTTTGTATCGGGGTTATTTCGGTGGGTCAGTTGGCCGTATCGCCAACGAATACCAACCGGGCCAGTGTCATCGATAGCGGCGCCAATCCAAACCTTTTTTTCTGGGTGAAGCAGATGTCGCAGGTGTTTATGCCAAAATTTGAAATGAGTGGTCTCATGAGCAGGGTTGGCAGTGCCAAATTCCCAAAACCGTACATGGTGACGTGAACGAGCGCTCATTTTATCGTTCGCTGACTTTTGAAAACCAAGGTCGAATGGCTGATCGAAGAGGTAAAGGTTACTAAACGGTGCTCGCGGATAGGACTGGTTAAAAATGATCGAATACGCCTCGCGAAGCGTGCTTTTGAACGTTGTTTTGTCGGCCAGATACCAACCTGCATCTTCCATAGCTTTAATGAACTGTTTTTGGCTGTGGGCGACCACGGCAATATTAACGGGGTCAGCTGCCCAACCATCGCCAGTCGTGACGTACAGGGGGATGTGGTTTGGCTTTATAAATAGCCGAAATAAACGAATGAGAGCGGGTATGACCATATAGGCAAACATGCAGTAGAGCAGCAGTAGTACTACTACGGCAGGCAGTTGTTGATGGGCGTAGGGGTATATTCTAAAAATAGCCAGCCACACTACGGCGGCGCCAATCGCAAAGATAAGCACGCGCCATATCATCCGAAAAACTATCCCAAACATCTCGTTTCATTATACATGCCGGTCGCATAACGGTATAATAGGGTAATGCAGAAAAAACCGAGTCTCGCCTTTCCAAAGAAGTTTTTATGGGGAGCGGCAACCAGCGCACATCAGGTAGAAGGCGGCACTCATAATCAGTGGACCGTTTGGGAGCTAGAAAATGCCCAGTCAAAGGCTGCCCAGGCCAAGTTTCACTTTGAAGACCTTGAAAGCTGGTCGCGTATTGAGGTTGCGGCAAGTAATCCGCAAAACTATGTATCGAGTGGTAGTGCCGATCATTACAGCCGTTACGAGCAGGATTTTGACTTGCTACAAAAAATGAACATGAATGCGTTTCGCTTTAGCATTGAATGGTCGCGCGTAGAGCCCGAAGAGGGAGCCTGGAGCGTTGAGGCGGTCGAACATTATAAAAAGTATGCTGCAGAGTTAAAGCGGCGTGGCATCGAACCCGTGGTGACGCTGTTTCATTTTACGCTGCCGGTTTGGTTTACGGCCAAAGGCGGATTTGAAAAACGCAGTAATACCCAGTATTTTGTGCGCTTTGCCGAAAAGATGATTCGTGAACTTGGCACGAGCGTCCGGCTTATTATTACGATTAACGAACCGGAAGTCTATGCGTATGAAAGCTATTTTGCCGGCAACTGGCCGCCGAACGTCACAAGTAAAATAACGTTTTGGCGCGTTATGAATAATCTTGCCTACGCCCACAATAAAACGGCGGCAGCGCTCCACGGTATTAATCGCCGATACAAGGTGTCGATTGCTAAGAATTCTTGCTACTTTTATGCTGGTGATGACGCCTGGCTGAGCCGTAAAAGTGCCGAAATTATGCAATATTTTCAAGATGACTACTTTTTGAAAAAGGTAGTAAAAAGTTGTGATTTTATTGGGGTAAACTTTTATTTTAGTAACCGTGTTTATGGCTACAGGGTGCACAGTCCCGATAAAAAGGTAAGTGATATGGGCTGGGATCTCAGCCCCGGCGACATTCAATACGCGCTTGAACGACTTAACGAAAAATACCATTTGCCGCTACTGATTACTGAAAATGGCCTCGCTGACAGTGAAGATCAGCACCGGCAATGGTGGATTACACAAACGCTTATAGGCATGCAAAAAGCGATGGAAAACGGCGTAAAGCTTGAAGGGTATTTGCATTGGAGCCTGCTTGATAATTTTGAGTGGGACAAAGGCAGCTGGCCGCGATTTGGTCTCATTGAGGTAGATTATAAAACGCTTGAACGCCGCCTGCGTCCGAGCGCTCTGTGGTTTGGTAAAATCATTAAACATTTGAGGGAAAAATAACTATGAATAAACTTCGCCAATGGGATGATCCAAAAATTGTAGTGATTGGCGGGGGTACAGGAAGCTTCACGCTACTAAGTAGTTTAAAAGAATACACCCGGTCTATTACGGCGCTCGTTACTATGGCAGATGATGGAGGGAGCACTGGTGTTCTCCGCGATGAGCTCGGCGCATTGCCGCCAGGGGATGTGCGGCAATGTCTTGTTGCGCTTTCAAGTTCATCGGAGCTGCGGGATCTGTTTAACTATCGTTTTGAAGAAGGAAGCTTAAAGGGCCATGCGTTTGGAAATCTATTTTTAACCGCTGTTGAAAAAATGACCGGTGATTTTGCCCGTGGTATAGAGGTGGCAAGTGAAGTGTTGAATATTGTTGGTTCGGTAGAGCCTATTACGCTTACGGACGTTAAACTTGCTATGCGTGATGGCAACGGCGAGGAAACACACGGAGAATTTAAGATCGGGCATAAGAGGTTTAATGGCAGCGACCGGCCGCAGTTTTGGCTAGAGCCGCATGCTGTGCCGAATCCTAGGGCACTTGCAGCTATTGAGAATGCGGATATAGTCATTATTGCCCCCGGTAATTTATACGGCAGCCTCGCACCGGCGCTTATCGTGCCGGGCATTGGTGAGGCGTTAAAAGCGAGTGCGGCTTTTAAAATGTATGTATGTAACCTGGTTACGAAGCCAGGACAAACAGACGGCTTCACGGTAGGTGATTTTGCGAGCGAGATTGAGCGGCTTGCCGGACGACCGTTTCTTGATGCGGTACTTTTTAATGCCGAGAGACCAGATGCGGCACTACTGAAAAAATATGCAGCCGAAGGCGAGCTTGCGGTGCTTTTAGATGAAGAAGAATCAAAAAACGCATCATATAGCGTGCAGGGTGCGAACTTGCTTTCCGGGCAAATTTGGCAAAATACCAATGGTTCCGATTCGTTAGCAGAAACGCGTACGCTGATTCGCCATGACACAAAGGCTCTGGCGAGTGCTATTATTGAACTATATGAGCATGAACGCAAATAAACTTCGAGCCGATTCTGTCTTCTTTGTGTTGGATTTTGATCGTACGCTTGGAAATACCGGCAAATTTCATGATTTTCTTGAAATGGTTATTGAACAGGAAACGGAAATTAAAGCCAGTCAGCTTCGCACGGCAAGATTTGATGCTGAAGCGCGCGGGAAGTCGTTTGATACGGTTGACTATTTGCGTCAATTTTTAAATGCCTCGGGCAGTGAAAAGACCTGGCAGCAAATTCAAAGAGTATTTATCGCGCGTATCCAGAACGAGGATATGCTCGAGCCCTACGCTGCAGAGTTACTCCAACTACTTAAAGCTAAAAAGCTGCCGCACGGAATTATTACATTTGGCGGAGAAGCGTGGCAGCTGGCAAAACTTGAGGGTGCGAATTTGCTCAACGTGCCGCACGTGGTAACGCATATTCAAGAGAAAGGAAAAATATTGACGGGTTGGAAGAAGGTCTCGGGTGATTTTATCGTTCCGCCGGCGCTAACGCATGACTTTAGGCCGCTTACCGTGACGGCTATCGTATTTCTTGATGATAAATCGGTAAGCTTCAGGGGGATTCCCGAGGGAGTCTATGGTATACGCGTACGACCTCCAGAGGGTCTTGAGCTTGCAACGCAAAAAGCTACTTTGCCTGGCGGTGTCGCAGATGTAAATGGAATACAGTCTGCAATTGAGTTACTTTCGAGTGATGAGTACAATAATATACTTGACAAAGCATAAACATAATGCTAAACTAAATTTATCATGACAGAGAAAACAAAAAACACCACCAAAAAACAAACGGTCGAAGCTGAAGAGAATGTAGCTGCAGTAGTTACTTCGCATTTGAGCCAGGACCTTAAGAGCTCACTTCTTATTGTCTCACTGGTTGCGAATTTGGCTGTACTTACTGCCTGGATTGCCATTCAGGTAACAAGCCAGTACGATTCACAGCTTGTAAGCTTCTTGTTTAGCCGCTAAGAATACACGTAATTCATAGCTAAAAGTACCACGCCAGTGATGTCGTGGTACTTTTTGTGACCCCCGTTCTTTGATGTAGTTTTCCACTGTACTGTGGAAAACATCATTACACCACATTCCATTTCGTTTAAAATAGGGGTTGTCGTGGGTAATTGTGGGTATTATAGTAAGGCCAGAGGAAAGAAGTGGGTAACCACCAAAAA
>DATHGD010000071.1:0-2502 GCA_035317765.1 Saccharimonadales bacterium (SeqCode)
TGGCGGTTTTTATGCCAAGTCGCTTTGCCAGCAAAAGTTCTGGGTGGTCGGATGGAAGAGCAGAGGTGTGAACAAGCCAATCAATAGGCTTTGTGTCGTGACAGGCTTGTAAGAATTCTCCGTTCTGGCCAATGGTAACGGCAACACCGTGGGCCTGTAACGCCTGCGTAAAGCGACTTTCGTTTGTATCTGATCCCTGTACCCCGTAGCCAGCATCAAGCGCAATTTGGGCAAGCGGTCCTATGCCAACGCCGCCAATACCAGAAAAATAGATATTCATTAGTATAAGTATACCATCGTCAGCTGCCCCGTGGTTACAGTATGCTTGCCATAGCCATTGTGTGCCATGAATGGCTGCTACTCTCCCTTAAATAGCTTTAGCATGTCATAAGAGACAAGGGGTAAAGCAGGTTATTGGTGCACTCCATTTTTGCTGCTACCCGAACATACTGCTCATGCTACAATAAGATAAGTACCAAAGAGGTGGGGTATATTTTCGGTGGCAGACAAACGGCGAGTTAAGAAGGGCATCAGGCAATTGCAACGTGTAAAAACGTGGCAATTATTGATCGTGTTGTTACTTATCGGGTTCATTGCCGCTACCTTTTTACGCCTGAATAATATCGGCATGGTGCAGCGCCGCGATGCCGTGCTTGCGGCCGATAAAACAGGCGATCAACAGGTGATGCAAAGCAGATTGTATGATTTACAACGATACGTGGCAACGCATATGAATAGTGCCTCGGGTGCCTTTTATCTTGAGCAGCAATACCGCCGTGATGCACAAAAATTAGTGGACGCGGCTAAAGACGACAGCAACCCCAATGGCAATATTAATGCAAAAGCCGAAGCGATATGTAAACCGCAGTATACCGTGTGGTCCCCGGCATATGTTCAGTGTTTTACAGATGAATTGAGCAAATTTCCCCCATCACCCGACCCTGCGCAAAACGTAAAGCTTCCCAGCACTAGCCTTTACCGTTATGACTTTGCCGCACCTGCATGGTCGCCTGACTTTGCGGGGTTATCAGTGTTGGTTTGCTTCGTAATTATACTGATGATCGTTGCCCGACTGATGGGGCTCGGTATTCTTCATTTGCTGACGAAGCGCCACTACAGGGGTATTTAACTGTTGACACCGTTGAAGTGAAACGGTACGCTATCAAAGTAAGACGCTAACAGGAGGTATAAGAACTTATGGCTTACAAGCACACTAACTCGAAGGGTATCACTTACTACTTGCACAAGACTGATGTCACGCTGCGCGGTGGTAAGCCACAGACTATCTACTTCTTTGCCAAGGTAGAGAAGAACGCTAAAGGTGAACCAACCGATCTTCCAGTAGACCGCGAAGTAAAAGAAAACCCACGTAACGGTTTCCTTACTATTAGCAAGATCAAAAAAGACGAAAAGTAAATTTCTCGATTCAAAGAGGCAATTTTCCCGCAAAATTCATTTGCGGGTTTTTTGTGTCCTAAAAAAATAAGTGTGAGCACCGAAGCACCCACACTCACCCCTAGAATGCTTCTACAGATTCAATCTGAAAGCCCGCAGGCTCATCGCTGCCACACTGCAACAAGGCAAAGTGTCCCCTAGCGATTGTATCAACTGCGTGGAGTAGATAATCGTACTTGTGCTTCATACCATCCATCGACATTCCCGCTCGCTGTGCGAGGGTTAGGGAGGTCGTCCCGCCAACCTCAAACAAATCAGCGGCGGCTGTCAAGGAAAGGATTTTTACCTTGAGACAGGGCACATAGCGCCCTTTTCGTGGATATACGTCCTCAACTTTTAACATGAATGTATTGCCAGCTGTGGACGTAAGATGGAGCACGCGTCCTCTCACCCTGGAAAAATGAATAGCATTCAACTATCTCACCTCCTCGTGTAACTAGCGGCATGGCTAACTATAAAACAATAGTAAGAACGATGCAATAAAGCCAAAAAAGCAAAATAAACTTGAAACATAACCACATTTAATGCTACAGTAAAGTCAAACAAACAGGTGCCAAAATAGCCTCGTCGGATGCGCAAATCATCCGAAGGGGCTTTTTGATTGTGTTTTTGCATAGTATATGATACCACTATGACATGATAGACAATGAACGCAACGCGACATCTCTTATCGAAACAGCACCCGAAGGTGCGACGACTTCAGTCACGGATCGCCGGGTTGTTTTGGGCGAAGTCGCCTCGCTGTATGCCACGTACGCCAAGGCAGAAGGCGGAGTGAGAGCGCTTAAAAGTTCTCACCGTAGTGCTGTTGAACGGCGTATTCAAAATGCTTCTCATGTCATGGAGAGGGCGAAACGCAAGGCTACGTACTCTCAGGAACAGGAAGATGATGCCATAGAGCCCTTGATGGCGTCGCAATCTCTTATAGAAGCAGGTTTTGACGCAAAAGATGTAGAAACGATGCGCTTAATTATGAAAATTCAGCTTCGTCAAGCTGTTGGTATAAGTGTTGGCCACAAGAAACGCGGCGATGCGGTAAGAAGATTA
>DATHGD010000072.1:0-5152 GCA_035317765.1 Saccharimonadales bacterium (SeqCode)
CGGCTATATTACCGAGGCGCAAAAAACCGCGGCGATAGGCGAGATACTGGCGTATGAACCGGTAAAAGATGCCTCGACCAATAGCGATGCACCGCACTTTGCTGAAATGGTATTAAATGAACTGTACGATAAGTACGGCGAGGAAAAGGTAAAGCGTTCTGGTTACCAGGTGAAGACAACGCTCGATTTGGGCTTGCAGAAGCAACTGATGGCTAATATTGCCAGTAATATGCCTTATATTCAGCGTAACGGCGGCTCTAATGCAAGCGGTGTGGCGATTGATCCGACAACTGGTGAAGTTCGTGCCTTGGTGGGAAGTGCTGATTGGAACAACCCCGATTGGGGTAAGGTAAACATGGTTACCACTGCTCGCCAGCCAGGCTCCAGCTTTAAGCCGATATACTACAGTGAAGCCTTAGCGAAAGGGGTTATTACCCCCGCGACAATTCTTGCAGACGTTGCCACCGATTTTAACGGATATAAGCCGCAAAACGCCAGCCGAACCTTTAGCGGTGACATATCGGTGCGTAACGCCCTTAGTCGTTCACTTAATATTCCAGCGGTAAAAGTCATGCAAAAACTGGGTATTTCAAGTGCAGTTGAAGCGGCAAACCGCATGGGAATAGATACAATTGATGCAAATAAAAATTACGGCCTGTCGTTGGCACTTGGCTCGGCCGAGGCGAAGCTTTTGCAGATGACCAATGCCTACGCGGCATTTGCCGACCAAGGTCGTCAGTATAACACCACTACGATCGAACAGGTGAACGATAAATACAATTCGACCATTTTCAGGTCGGAGCGTAAGGGCAAAGAGGTAATAAGCCCTGATGGTGCTTTCTTGATTTCGAGTATTCTTTCGGATAACAATGCTCGGGCACCGATTTTTGGCTCGTCACTGACAGTTGCCGGTAAGACAGCCGCAGTTAAAACAGGAACCACCGATGAGCAACGTGACGCCTGGACGATTGGGTACACTCCACAGCTAGCAGTTGGCGTATGGGTAGGCAATAACAATAACGCTACCATGCTTAACGGTGGATCAGGCATGGCCGGACCTATTTGGACGAAGACAATGAAGCAGGCGCTTGCAAATGTTCCAAATACACCGTTTGCGATACCTTCTGGCGTCATTCAAAAACCGGTTTGTTATAGTAATGGCGGACTTTCAAGTAGCAGTGGTAACGGCACGTATAACGAATATTTCCTTTCCTCGGCCCTTCCATCGGCTACATGCTCGCCAAAGCAAGAAACTAAAACCGAAGACAAGAAGACTGACGAGAGTAACACGACTGACACGCCAACCGACACCTCATCTGGTTCTGGAACCGGTAGCGGTGGTACAACGGGAAATGGTACGGGCGGCTCAACGGGCACCGGTAATTCAGGCGGCACCACAACACCCGGTACTGGCACCGGAGGGACGGGTACTGGAGGCGGCGGCACGACTATTCCACCTGTACCGCCAATTACAACACCATAGCGCACTGTAATGTGTCATACTATAAAGCATGATTGCACATGTATCTGGAACCGTTGCAGAAAAATTTAACTCGTCTATTATTGTTGATGTTCATGGAATTGGCTACGAAGTTGCCGTGGCGCTGGGAGATTTTGAGCGTGCGCTTTTAAACGAGCCGGTGAAGTTTCATACCTATCATCATATTCGCGAGCAATCGCAGGAATTATTTGGCTTTACCAGCCTGAGCGCCAAGAAGTTATTTGAAATGCTTATCACTGTACAAGGGGTGGGGCCAAAAGCTGCTCTTTCTATTTTGAGCCTTGGCGACAGCGAAGTGGTACGAAACGCCATTGCAAACGGCGATAGTGCTTTTATCACCAAAGCTACTGGCGTAGGCAAGCGAATTGCTGAACGCGTGGTCGTTGATCTGACCGATAAAGTAGGACTGGCCATTCGCAGCGATGTAAATGTGACAGGTGTTTCTAGCGCTATTAGTTATAGCGATGAAGCCCTAGAAGCTCTGATGGCGCTTGGCTACACGCTAAACGATGCAACGCGTGCGCTTGAAGGTGTGCCGATGGATCTTTCGACTGCCGACCGAGTAACGCAAGCTCTAAAGGGCTAAGCGGGCGAATTTGTGAGCTGCGGCTTAGCGTGATCTAAAAGGGTGCGAAAATGCCCTTTTACCATTGAGCCAATAAGAATATGCTGACTTTTTGTAAGGGAATAGTCGGTTATTTTTAGCTTACCAAGAAGTTGCTGGAGGTCAGGAAGGTCTAGTTCGGGCAGTTTCACCGAGTGAAATTGCGGTAAATGCCCCACAATAAGGCCTTTTACAAACGGGCTGATGTCATTTGCAAAATGGGGTGCGCCGGTCATAAGAACAGGACGTTTTTTGGTCATGGCGTACAAAATCTGCAGGCCAATTTCGTTATCGATTGCGTCATCGTTATAAATAATATGAAATGCCGAGTGAGCGATTGATTCATAAAAATCGATCTCCTCGTTATAGTGTTGCCACGCCGACTGCACAGTGGAATTATAAAAAAATGACTCATCCGACAAGGGCTGAGTCACGAGAATTCCAATATGAGTAAGCATGCTAATGAGACTGCTAAGCGCCTCGTTATCTGGACGAATGTTGCCGCTGATCTGGGTGGCTACGTTCATGCTTGGCTCCGTTTAGGTTGTATATGTATATTATACACCTATTTTAAATAAACATATAATATGTGTAGAGCTTATCGTTGGCAGAAGGAGTGACATGTTGTATTATAGCGGCAGTAACTAATAAGGAGGATCGCGATGTTAGCAAAAAAGTTTACAAGCAGAGCATCACAGCAGCTTCAGTCTTACTAGTGGTATAATATTCCTGATTGGAGTTCGTTTTGCCTGATAAGATCAACGATGTATTACGAAAAACACTTGTTTATAACACGAAAGAAACAAGTGTTTTTCTAATAGGCTCAACTAGCTCTATGGGTAGTATGTTGTTTAATGCTAAATTGAGCGATACTGACCTATTAATTATTTCCAATTGTCGTAGCATTGGTGATTATGTGGAAAGTTATCGCCAAGCACTCTCTGTGAGTAGCGCATTGAATGAGGGACTCTTCGGGTCTGTTGACGTATTTCCCTTGACGGAGCATATAGTCTCTCGATATTTTTCATGCCTTTCGGTTCTTGCTGGTAGTACTAGCTTGAACAATCACGAGCCACTCTTTGGACGTAACATGGAAAGTTCGATGTCGCATAAAGAGATGCCAAGTGCCTTGTTTCGAAAAAAGCTTTATTGCGCCGAAGCATTACGGCTAAGTCGTAAGTCTCAAGAAATGTTACCTATGGCAGATACGGCCAGAACTCGCCAAGTGATCAAAGAAGTAACTCGAGCATTAAAAGTTTTTATTTGTGCTGTTGTCCCCCTGGCAGAATTGGAGTCTACAGAAGAAAAATTATTTTCTATTAAAGATCTAAGGACTCTAAAGACAATGGTAGATGATGTTATCGCGGAACCTGTGCCAATCGGTCCAGCTCTTGCTGTGGCACTGGAAGTCGATAAAATTGCTGATTGGTCGCAGTGGATGGTAGATCAAGTAGAGCTATCATACTGGTTTGCAGAAGTAGAATCCTACGTCTTGATTAGTGAAGTAAAAGAGAGAAAATTTTTCGAAAGTATTGTGCAGGTACGAAATATGCTCCTGCCCGAAATGAGGAACATCTTTTTTGAAAAGGATGCTGATATTAGGAGTGAAGTAATCGGTAGGTATGCAGATGAAGCTGCTGCAACGATTGCTCAATTAGGGCTATTGGGCGTTCCGGAGCTTCTCGACTTCACAACTGATAATACACCGCAAATCATACAGCAAAGCTATGAGATTCTCGTTGAGCACTTGCAAGAGAGAGGTTCGGGCTTTAGGTGTCTTGCCGCCGCTGTTATATTGCTGGAATTTTCACTTCAGTGTGCTATTGACAGAGATATGTACTTAAATCAATAAATATGGTAAACTAGGGTTATGTTAGTACATCTTATAGCCCCTGTGGACGGCTTAAAAGAAAATATAGACAGTCTTAGACTTATCGTAAAGACTGTTAAAGAGAATGGTCACGATTTGGCGAGAGATTGGCTCGAGATAGCATACGAAGAAGAGATGAGCAAGACGACTAGTAGTAGTGAGTCTGTTTGGCAAGAAATTATTCAGAGTAACCTTGAAGCGATAGCAAAAGCAGATGTACTCATTGCTGATATAACCTATGACAATACGGCTATAGGGTATCAAATTGCAACAGCCATCCACCAGAAGAAACCCGTCCTCTTGACGCTACGAAAAGGCAGAGAAGTTTCTCCGTTTACATGGAATATACCTTCAACGTTTCTTAAGAAGGTTGAGTATACACCCGAGAACGTTGGCGAAGAGATTATGCCGTTCTTAAAAGAAAATGATATCACTACAAAAGACATGCGCTTTAATTTCTTTATTGATCGTCAGATATATAACTATCTTCGTTGGGCTGCATTTAAAACGGGCAAAACAAAAGCCGAAATTCTTCGTGAGCTCGTACAACGTGAAATTAACGACAAAGAGATTTAATTTTTCAATATTTTTGCTGAAAAATAAACAACGTTTCACAATATTTAAACACTACTGTTATACTGTAGACAATGAATAGGGACAAAATATGGCAGTAGAGCGCATTGTTGATACGAGCACGCACGATGATGATTCGGATGAGCAGCAGATTGAAGTGAGTCTGCGTCCTCAGAATTTTGCTGAATATATTGGCCAGGAACGGCTGAAAAAGAACCTGAAGCTGGCGATTGATGCGGCAAAGAAGCGCAGCGAGCCTATTGACCACGTGCTTTTATACGGGCCTCCGGGGCTGGGTAAAACCACCATGGCTACGGTTATTGCCAACGAAATGGGCACGAATATTCGTATTACGGCCGGCCCGGCAATTGAACGTGCTGGAGACCTAGCCAGTATTCTTACCAACCTTACTGATGGTGACATTTTGTTTATTGATGAGATTCACCGTCTTAGCCGTACCGTTGAAGAAGTGCTGTATAGCGCCATGGAAGATTTTAAGCTTGATATTGTGATTGGCAAAGGCCCGGCCGCTCGCAGTGTGCGCCTGGACTTGCCTAAATTTACAGTTATTGGGGCCACGACCCGAACGGGCGCATTAGCCGCA
>DATHGD010000073.1:0-8268 GCA_035317765.1 Saccharimonadales bacterium (SeqCode)
CCCTGGTGGGGGCGGTGAGTCGGCTATGTCTGAACCTGAAACGCAGGCTCTTAGCTCTTTGGCGCAGCGACTGCGCCCATCACTTGTGTTGTCGTATCATAGTGTTGGTGGTATTGTTGCGGCAAACCAGGCCGGTTCTTCAAGCGCATTGGCCGGCACTTATTCGCAGCTTAGCGGCTACCGAAACACAACCGGTCAAACTGGTGAAACCTTCGAGTATTCTATTAGCGGCACTGCAGACGATTGGTATGCCGAAAAATTAGGAGTGCCAAGTATATTGATTGAGCTTGGAAGCAGTACTGCTCATCAGTTCAGCCGTAACCAAAAAGCAATGTGGGCAATGTTAAATTCTTAAGAATAAGCGTAGTTGCGGTATAATAAGAGGTAATTATGTGTTTAACGTGTTCGGTGGCGTATGCAACAACAGGGATGGGTTTACTGCTTACAAACAGTGGCGCACCACTCGTTTTGGCGTCAACAAATACTCCTAAAACGATTGTGTCACAAGTACAAACTCTTCAGGAAATTCCTGCAGCGCTAGCAGCAATTAAAACGCCCACACTTGAAGAGCCGGCATGGCTCAAGCAGCAAAACGCGGCTGAAGCGGCCGAACGCAGCGCGGCAGGCACGGCCATGAAGGCCGCTTCAAAGGTGGTCACCTATGATGTCACAAGTAAAGGTATAATTAGTGCCGATATGGCACAGTTTAAGGCGCAAGCGAACGCAACGCTCAACGATTCCCGGGGTTGGGTACGACTAGGGGTAAAGTTTCAAGAAGTGGCATCGGGCGGTATGTTTACCCTGGTCCTGAGCGAGGCAGGTCAAATGACCTCGTTCTCCCCCGGGTGTGGTAGCTACTATAGCTGTCGCGCTGGCAGGTATGTCATTATTAACCAAGATCGTTGGTTGGGTGCTACAGATTCATGGAATCAAGCTGGCGGGTCACCACGTGACTACCGACACATGGTTATTAACCATGAAACAGGGCATTGGCTTGGTCATGATCATGCGCAGTGTGGTGGTGCGGGGCAACCTGCTCCTGTTATGCAGCAGCAGTCTATTAGTCTCCAGGGTTGTACGTTTAATCCTTGGCCAACAGCGGGTGAGCTATGGTCAACACAGTTAGGAATTAAAAAGGCATGAAACTCGCTACCCAGTTTCGTCTTTTTTTACGGCGCCACCGCAAGAAAGTAATCATCACCTCTATTTGCACTGCATTGCTTGCCCTTATAGCGGGATACACTGTATGGAGCATGAATACCTGGAAAGAATATAAGGTAGTTCGTGAGAAGTGGCAAAGTAGTCTGCAGAAGAGTGTTGATACCGCATTGGCTCTCCCGGCGACTAACCATGAAGAGCGTTCTCGTAAGATGACCAAATTTAAAGGTGTTTCAAGCGATATAACTTCTGCAAAGGAGTCGCTTTGTACTATTCCGAGCCTTTTAAGCTGGCAACTTTTCATTGATGGTGTAAAGAGGGAAAAACAAGTGTGTGATCAACAAATCGAAACAGCCGATTCCTTTAGCCTAAAGATGCAAAAAACGATCACCTATCTGGAAAATGAGCAGTATTTAACGAAACTCATCATTTCTTCTGTTGTTTCGCAGGATAAACTAACTGAGGCTTCCTGGGACTCGCAGCCGGCAACGTGGCAAGTAACTGGTGATGCGGTTAAAAAAATGTCCGTTGAGGCCGAATTTACCCCTGTCAAAAATAATGCAGTCGAATTAACGCAGTCTATTCAGTCTGCATGGAAAGCGGTTATTGATGCTCACAAGGCAAAAGACAAATCAAAATACCTTGAGGCCCAAGCTAAGCTTGCCCAAAGCTACGATGCACTGCCACAGCTAGCGGTCAAAAGTACGCAACAATTTGAAACCATAGCTAAGGCCCTGCAAGCGGCATATCAAAAAGCATTTAGCACGGCTACTTCCTAGGCTCATAGATACCATTTAACATAAAAACGACCCATCTCGCAGATAGGGTCGTTTTTATGTTAAATCTAAATTTAGGATTCAAACAGGTGCCTATTTATAATATAGCACCCCTGTGATAATTGCAAATATCTATATGCAATAAAATAATACTTATGTAAATATTGACAAAAAGCATAAGTAATGTTAATATAGATTCATACACATATCACGTGTGAGGTAATAAGCAGAGTGGAGACTTTGCATAAGAGGAGAATAAATTCCCATGGCTGGAAATAAGCTTGGTGGCCAGAAGGCTGCTGCAAAAAACTTAGCAAGAGACCCAAACTTTTACGCAAAGATTGGCGCACGAGGCGGTCAAAACGGTAAGACCGGTGGTTTTGCTTCAAATGTTGTTGGTAAAGATGGTCTTACGGGCGCTGAACGTGCACGTATTGCCGGTGCTAACGGTGGTAGAATCTCACGCCGTAAGAAGGCTTCTACTACGCAAGATGACGTCGCAATGGTTACTTCGCAAGACGATGTAACTCTCGCAGCCTAAATCTATCGCATAATTAAAAATACGCCCGCTATGGGCGTATTTTTAATTATGCAACCGTGTACCGCCGAAGAGCACATATACGGGCGTCATTAACCCGCCATTTACTACTGCAAGCAGGGCATTTGTATTCTGCCTTCTTAACTTCAAACCCGGTCGCCTTGCAGCTGGGGCAGGTACTCCGCGCATGGAGCCAGTTCCTGTAGGTATCAAGAGAGTCTTCTACTTGATCCGTGTCAATAACGACACCGTATTCCCCCGATAAATTTTCCTGCGCATACGTCCACGCCGCTCGTTCCAGCTCAAGCAATCCAACATCACGGGCGTACTCTTTGTGATTTAAAATAGCATGGGATAATTCATGCAAAAAAGAAGCAAGATCTTCGGAGTCTTTTTCGTAAAAAACCGTTTGTTCGTCCGGAGACCACCGGAATTCATCACTCGCAGTAAAAACAAGGTCAGGAAAGTTCGTGGTAACTTTAGCTATCAGCGAGGCTATCAAGGGCATAATAATAACATCCGTATAACACCGCTTCTTCAGGGTGTTTTGCCTGGCGAAATATCGGGCATACAATATGAGGTGGTAACTTTTCGCGTAGTATCATTTCGAGCTGATGTCCAAATTGTTCAAAGTACGTGCCAATACTTCCGCCTACAATAACAATATCGGGCTGGACCATAGGAATAATTGCCAGAAAGCCGCGGCTTATTCTGTCGGCGATTTCTTCCCAGGTCTGCTTGTCTGTAATGTCGCGTGCATAGCTATTGTACGCAGTATGAATTGCCTTGCCGGAGGCAAAACTTTCCCATTCACGGACTTCACCGCTAAATTCAACAAGCATCCGTCCTCCCTCGCTATAGCGAAGGCCCGGGTCGATACGTCCATTTGTAATAACACCCGTTCCAATACCCGTACTTACGGTTACATACAATGAAGACTGCGGCACTGGCTCTAAAATTCGTGTTTCGGCAAGTCCGGCAAGATTGGCATCGTTTTCTATAAGAATAGGGGTGTCTCCCAGTACTCCACTAAGGGCACTGTGCGCATCAAAGTTTTTCCACTTCAAATTATTACACCACACTGCGATGCCATTTTTTACAATTCCAGGGAGCGCAACAATGACCGCCTCAACGGTTTTATCTGCGTATTTTTCTCTCAAAAGAGAACGAAGAACAGTTACGTATTCATCTTGGTTTTTAGGGGTGGGGAAGCGAATAATCTCGCCAATCACACCGTCTTGCTCAAACTGAGTAACCAGTGTTTTCGTCCCACCCGTGTCGACCGTCACTAACATAATTGTAGTGTACCATAAACCGGTGCCTTGCGTGCGAGTGAATAAAACGGTATAGTAAAGAAAAGTAAGTGAGAGGTAATTCATGGTACGAACAAGTCAGGGTGGTTCAGTACTCAGTTTTGTGATAATTGGTGTTATTTTAATCGGGCTGCTGCTTGGAGGCGCTTATTTTGTTTCCCAGCAATCTGCTCAGCCTGAAGATACTGCAGTGCAGCCGCCTACAAGTGCACCGGAGCAGACCAAGCCCTCTCCGGATGAGCCCGCTACACCGCCTGCTCCTGTACGTAAAGACGATAAACCCGCTAATACCCCCGTTACGCCTCAACCGGCAACTCCTTCGGTCACGCACGAGCTTCCTAAAACCGGTACAAAAGAGGTTTTCGGCACGTTATTTGTTCTCGCTATTTTCAGTGCAACAGTCGTTTCGTACGCACGTTCACGCCGCCCCAGTCTCTCGCTTTGACTTGCGTCTCTATCTGGGGTACAATAGAAGCAATCTAGGAGTCTTGTAATACATGTGCTTCTAAGTAATATCAATTAAGGAAGGAGTCTGAATAAGACTTATGGCAACAAACGCCACAATAACAATGGATGATTTGCTCGCATCGCACGATGATAGCGTCAAGCAATTAACAGCAGGTGAAATAATTACAGGGACGGTACTGACACTTCGTAAACACGAAGTACTGATCGACCTTGGCGCACAAGGTGTTGGATACGTTCCACGCCGCGAAGTAGGCTTCTCTCGCGCTCTAAAAGAGGGTGACGAAGTAACAGCAAGCGTTGTTGACGCCGAGCTCGACAATGGCTATTCACTGCTATCACTTCGAAAAGCTGCAAAAGATCGTGGCTGGGAAGAAGTTGCCGTTAAGCTTGAGAGCGGCGATATTATCGAGGTTACCCCCTACGATGCAAACCGTGGTGGACTCTTGGTTGAATACGAAGGTGTTCGCGGCTTCCTGCCTGTTTCACAGCTTTCAGCCGAACACTACCCGCGTGTTGGTAGTAGCGACAAAGATGAAATCCTACAGCGCCTAAACGCGCTTGTCGGCCGATCTCTTAAGGTTCGTATTCTCGACAGTGACCGCAAAGCAAACAAGCTCATCTTCAGTGAAAAAGAAGCTATCAAAGATGGCCTTGCAGAACGCTTTGAAAAACTCAAAGTTGGCGATAAGGTAACCGGTGTCGTAACTGGTGTCGTTGATTTCGGTGTATTCGTTAACGTTGAAGGTATTGAAGGCCTGGTTCACATCTCAGAAATTAGCTGGGAACGCGTAAACAACCCAAGCGACTACGTAAAGGTTGGCCAAACTATCGAAGCGAAAATCATTTCAATCGATAAAGACCGCCTCAGCCTCAGCATCAAGCAGTTGTCGCAAGACCCATGGCTTGATGAAGTCGAGCAGTTCAAGCCTGGTGCTGCCGTTGAAGGCACAGTAACCCGCATTACGCCATTTGGCGCATTCGTACAGATCAGCCCAGCTGTTGAAGCCTTGGTTCACATCAGCGAACTTGGTGATGGTAACGATGTTGATCCAGAAAAAGTCTTTACCTTAAACGAGCGCAAGAACTTCACCGTACTCGATATCGACAAAGACAACCGCAAGATCTCACTGAGTCTTGCCGACAAAAAGAAATAAGTTCTACTCACCAGTAGAACCATAATCCGTCCATCTTAAAGGTGACGGGCAGAAAGGAGTTTTCAATGGGCCAAGAAAAAGTACTTGTTGTCGCCGACTCGATTACCGTTGGCGAACTGGCTGAAACGCTCAATTTGCCCGTTACCAACCTGATTGGTGAGTTGTTTAAAAACGGCATCGTTGCAACCATCAATCAACGAATTGATTTTGAGACCGCTACAATTATCGTTGAAGAGCTTGGGCTTGATGTCACGCTTGAAAAGCGAGCCGCCAGCACTACCACCGAGCGCAAGGTGCACGAACTTACCGATAATGCCGTTACCCGGCCGCCAATCGTTGCCGTTATGGGCCACGTTGACCATGGTAAAACCAGTCTTCTTGATGCTATTTTGCATACAAAAGCCGTTGCAGGAGAGGCCGGCGGGATTACTCAGCACATTAGCGCCTACCAAACCGTTCGCAAGAATCGTCCTATTACATTACTTGATACACCGGGCCACGAGGCCTTTGCAGCCCTTCGTCAGCACGGCGCCACGCTTACTGACGTTGTTGTTATCGTTGTCGCAGCCGATGACGGTGTAAAGCCGCAAACCGTTGAAGCAATCCGCTTTGCACAAAACGCCAATGCAAAAATTGTCGTTGCTATTAATAAAATCGACAAAGAAGCCGCCAATCCACAACTTGTTAAGACGCAGCTTGCTACCGAACATAACCTAAACCCCGAAGAATGGGGTGGTGATACCGTCATGGTAGAAGTAAGCGCAAAAACCGGTCATAATGTCGACAAGTTGCTCGACATGGTACTGCTTGTTGCCGACCTTGAGGAGCTTAAGGCTGACATTGACGTACCTGCTGAAGGACTCGTTATTGAATCACATATGGAAACAGGTCGCGGTTCCGTTGTTGGCCTTTTGGTTGAACAAGGTGAGCTGAAGCCAGGCCACTTTCTTGTAGCTGGCACAGCTTACGGTAAGGTTCGTACCTTGCTCGATTTTACCGGTAAAACCATCAAAAGCGCCGGCCCATCAACACCAGTTACAGTGACTGGTTTTAAAGAATTACCACAATTTGGTGATGTCTTTACGATTGTAAAAAATGAAAAAGAAGCCCGCCACCAAACCGAGATTGCCCGTATTGAACGCGAAAAGAACGCCGCCAGTACCAACGTTACCGGTGCCGATATGCTAAAAATGATGACACAAAAGCATGATGTGCAAGAAGTGAATATTATTGTTAAGGCTGACGTACAGGGCTCACTCACCTCAGTTATGGATAGTCTTCGCCTGGTAGACACCGGCGGTGAGATTAAGCTTCGAATCGTCAGCAGCGGCGTGGGAAGCATTTCTGAAAACGATATTCGTCTTGCGGCGGGCGGTGATATGATCATTTATGGATTCAATGTCGATCTTCCACCTGCAGTCAAACGGCTCGCTATGCGCGACAAAGTACAGGTGCGAATTTTTAAGATCATTTACGAGCTGCTCGATGATGCGCGACAATCCATGGAGGCTATGCTTGCTCCAGAAGTTGTAGAAACTGAAATTGGTGCCCTTACTATTAAGGGAATTTTCCGCACGCTCAAAGAAGAAGTCATTATTGGTGGGGAAGTTACTCGCGGCAAAGCTATGCCAAACGTTCTTGCACGTGTAAAGCACAAAGATGAGCAGCTGGCCGAAGTAGAAGTAACCAAAGTGCAGCGCCAGCAACAAGAAGCCAAAGAAGTGTTCGAAGGCGAAATGTGTGGGCTATCACTTAAAACTAATAAAAAGCTCCTTCTTGAAGAAGGCGACACGGTTGAATTCTTTACCCGTGAATTGGTAAAACGCACCTTAAAGTAGGACTCAATGAAACGTAATCAAGCAAAACCCTCTCATAGTGAGAGGGTTTTGCTTGTTCGTGCATCGAGACCCGTAGCTCTAAGTTGTGCTAGTGCCATGCTATTGACTTTATGTAAAAACTATGATAACATTACACTATAAAAGAACAAAAATAACTAAATAAACATAAAAACGAACTTACCGAAAAGACTTCAACGAAAGGATACATCATGACTGTACGCGAAAAATTTGGAACTGTCCGAGAGAAAATTGGAAATAGCGCCGCTGGAACTAAAATTTCAGAGAGGCTTGAAAACCGCGCTACAAAGCGCGCTGAAAAGACTGCCGAAAAACGTCAACAAGATTACGAAGAACTTGCACCACAGATTGATGCGCGTACTGCTGAACTTCGCTCTGAAGTTGCAGTTGGAGCTGAGGCAGCAGCTCCAGCATACGCAAAGAGTAAGGCTGATGAGCTACGGGCTTACATTGACAAGCTTGAAAATGCAAACACTACTAAGATGAGTTCTGAACAGCTAGATGAGCACGTAGAGAGTTTGTCAAAAACAGAGACCGCCTTATCGGATCTCACAGACCTAGATGAAGATGGACAAAAAGAACTATATCTTAATAACGGGCTTGAATCAGACATGGCGCGCATGACGCAGGAAGCTCGTACTAAATATGCAGAACAACTTGCGGCACGCATGGACAATACCCTTAACTTTAAAAAGGGCACAAAAAAGCAGCTAAATGCGGCACATGTAGAATACATGGCTGTTATGGGTCTTCGTACTGAGGCAATCGAAGCCTCTATCGATGATGCAGATCCCGATAAAGCCTTAAAAGTCCGCGAAGCAAAGCTTAACTTTATGCTTGGCGCACCTGCTGACCCCACTGACCCTACTAGTGAGGCTGGTTTTGGAGAAAAGTCTAGGCTTGAAGTGAGCGTTGCAAATCAGCGTAAATTACTAAGTGGTCTTTATGAAAAGAACGAAGATGGCAAGATAGAACGTACTGAAAACGGTATCTGGCGAGAAGCAG